>JAGUQV010000102.1 GCA_030154525.1 Mycoplasmataceae bacterium
AATAAAATATCCTACATATGAAAGATAACTCTAATGAGTTTATTTCATTATTATATGATTTTAATGAATCATTATCTGGTAATAATAAAAACATTATTTATGATAAACCAACACTTAAAAACTTAATAGAATCAAGTACATTAATAGAACCTGCTAAAGTAATTGTTGTTTATGATTTATATGGAAATATTATTAATCCAGGTATTAATTTAGTTGATGGAACTTTAACTGGTTCAACTTCAGATGTATTATATGATTCAGAAAGAACAATCTTAGATAATATTTATTTAAAATAAATTATAATTATTTATATTTCTAAAATTTGATTCCTTATGAAGACACTCAATCATAAATTTTAACATTAGATGCATTTTCTAATAGTTTTATAAAATTTGATTCATCGTTATCTTTACCAATAGATTTATTTTTATAAAATTCTTTTGCTTCTTTGTTTTTTTCAATAATAATTTCATTTTCGGGTTTTAATTCAAATTTATAATGTTTAAGTATTTCAATTAACTCTCCTCTTTTTGCTAAAGTTTGTAACAAATCAATTAATTCATTGGCAAATTCATCTTTTGATTCTTGAAAATTATTATTTGTTGACTCAAAAGAAAGATCTAATTTTTCAGATTTAAATAAAAAATAATCACCTTTATCTGTTATTTTTATTGTTATGTATAAAAAATTTCTAAATTGATTTTTTATTATCAATGTTTCTATCTCTGTTTTTTTCATTTTCATAATCTCTTTTTCTTTTTAATTTTTGAACACTCTTTAACATGTTTCTTGCTTTCTTTAATGCAAATTATTAAATGTTCTTTATTTATATTTTCTTTTTTAGCTATATCTTTAATAGCATCACTTGATGTTTCGTCTCTATTAACATTTAACATTAATATTTCACTAGAATTGACTTTTTTTCATTTCTCGTGTTTTTTTGTGAAATAAGTTCTCAATTGTTTTTTTTCAATCATTTTTTTGTTTTAGTAATTGGTATTGTTGAAAATAGAGACACTCTTTCTCCTGCATAATTTGTTAATTTTATTGAACAAATTCATATTAATATCTCCTTATTAAATTGTTAATACATTAAAAATTTAATTTTTATAATTATATCATATGTATTAATTTTCCGCTTCATATATAGTTGCAATAGTATTGCTTTTTTTCATTTAATCTATCTCTCTTTTAATAGTTTTTTTGCAAAGTGATAAACCATCAACATTGCTTTAACATCATTTTCACAATACTTTTTAAGGTCTTCCACAGCCTCTAATCATTCATTATCACCAATTCCGCCTAATCTTCTGTCGATTGCTTTACTCATTGCCATTAGGCCATTTTGAACAGTTAATTCTGAATATGGTTCAATCATGACTTCCAAATCATAATTCTTTTTTGTGATATATTTTTCAATCTTTTTAATACTTGAAAAACCATATAACTCTCATAAAAAAATCGGTGGTAAAGCACCTGATAATGACGATAATTTAAATAGATCTAATAAATCTACTGTTTTGCTAATGATGCTCTCTATTTTTAAATTATATATTTTTATTTTTCTAGAAAATCCAGGATCACGTTTTAGTAATTCATGCTTAAAAAATATATCAGCCATTGATTTTAGCTTTGAATTTTCATATGACTTATTATAAACAACATAAGCATCAGCATCTTCAACATAAATTGCATCAATAATTTTAAAGAAATCTGAATACTCAATAAATTTGGGATCGATAACAACATTATTGATATCAATTATTTTATCTTCAACAGTCTTAATTACAGAAACTTGAAAAATTAATTGTTGATAAGGAAATGTATATTCCATTAGTGGAAAGGGCAGGGAAAATCCTTCAAAGTCATATCAAACAACATTTTTATTATTTAAAGAATCAATTATGACATCCAGTCTTTCATAATCAATGACATCAATATGATTTTTCATATTACTTGTTGTTATATGACTATCATAAAATTCATTAAGAAGAAAATCATCACCTGAAAATTCAATTATTTTCTTTTTATTTAATAAAGTTCCACTTAATGGTAACATATGTGGAAAATCTTCTTGAGCTATTTCATTAAATCATTTGTTGGCGCCTCACAAGGTGTTGTCATTATGATTAATTGGCATTCGATCAAATTTCTTGGCTTCTTTGATTCTACTAATATAATAATCAATTCCAAATAAAGACAATTGTTCTTTTTTAGAGCTAGGACTTAAGTTTAAAATTTGTCTTTTAGAAATTTTTTGAAAGATATTGTCAACCATTTTTTCTTCAGTTCCAAGAGCTGCTTCTTTTAAAGCTGGAATTGTTTGACTTTTTGCTTTGGGTTTTGAAGTCGTAGTATTAGCATAAAAAGTTTCATCGAAAGTTAATTCATCATTCTTTTTAAAATCCTTAATTTCAATTGTTAATATAGAAATATTGGTAACTGGATAATTATTTTTAGAAACTACTTCAAAGTCAAAAAAAGCTCTAATGTAATCAACTCTTTTTGTTGAGGTATTTAAATTCAAATTTGAAATCAGTTTTTCTCTTTTATTGTACAAGGTCGGTTTACTTACAGCACCATTATACTCAAATACAGGAAATAAAATAACATCAATATTTGGATTACTCATGGCATCTTTTGTTCTTGCAATTCCTAAATTAAAATCTTTTTCTTTAATTATTGAAAGATTAATATTTTCACTACTATATTTTTTTTCAATTCATTCAGTAAAACGATTTTGAATTATGTTAAAACCAGTCTTATGAACTTCAACATAGTCATATTTATCATCTTCATTTTCATCAAATTCAAGTGATCAAAAATTCTCATCATCATCATCTTCAAGTGATTTATCATTCTTGAAATCATTTCAAACAAAATATTTCTGACATGTTAAATATTTTTGTAAGTGTTTTCAAGTAATTTTATCTATACTATTCATAATCTAATTTTAATTTTCCTTCTAAATTTCATTTATCTAATAATTCTTTATATTCAGTTTCGTTTTTACATTTCAAATATTCAATTAAATCGGCATCCTTTATTGGATTATAATGTGGTGATATTCCTGATTTTGTATATTTCATATATCAACTTTTAATAAGAGAAATATCATCAATAATTTGTGCCTTATTAATTTTATATTTATAGTTCTTGATTTTTCTTTCCTTTATTGGAAAATTTTTAGGATCAGCATAATCTTCTTCTCTCAAAAAAGTTGCAACAATCCAAAAATCTTCAACACCCATTAAATAAGAATAAAGTTGTGATTGTTTCAAATAAGAAATAGGCACTCCATATTTATTTCAATTGTCATAATTTTTTTCACCAGTTGTTTTAATTTCAATAATAATTTTTTTGTCCCTAATAAACCCATCAGGCAAACCACCAATAACATCATCTTTATCAGCAAAATAATCAAAATTATATTCAGCAGGATCAAAAGTTTCCACTTTAAGTTTTAATTGTTTCTCAATTACCTCAACGACTTTTGGTTCAATGTCAATTCCGGCATCCACATATTTACGATCCAAAATTGGCAATCCAATTCAAGACATCCTTGCAAATGCTGCAAATTGAGACTTAAAATCATCAGTTTCTAAAACATCACCAACTGAAGAACCACCAATTTTTTTAAATCCAAATTTATTTCATAGCTTTTTATTTAAAAGTTTATTATGAAAATCATTCATTAAAACAACGTTTTTATTCACTTCATCTAATTTATAATCAACACCATTATAAAAGTGCCTTTTGCTTAATTTCATAGATTAATTATATACTATTAAGATAAGTAAATTTTATTCCTTAAGATTATCTATTTTGATAGGAATATTTATATTATCATATTCCTATAAAAAAATATGTTATAAAATATGTTAAAGAAAACTATTTGGTATATAATTAATTTTGCATAATTAACAATTTGCCGATTTAGCTCAGTGGTAGAGCAGCTGGCTGTTAACCAGTTGGTCACAGGTTCAAATCCTGTAATCGGCGCCATTTTACGGCCTATTGGTGAAGCGGTTAACACACATGGTTTTCATCCATGGATTCACGGGTTCGAGCCCCGTATAGGTCACCAAAACGGAAGATTAGCTCAGTTGGGAGAGCATCGCCCTTACAAGGCGAGGGTCATGGGTTCGAGCCCCCTATCTTCTAC
>JAGUQV010000023.1 GCA_030154525.1 Mycoplasmataceae bacterium
AGCAACATCATAGAATAAATTAATATTATTTGTCTCTGAACCAAAAATTAATTTACTGATTTTTCTTTCTTCTAGAATGGCAACTGCATTTTGTGCAAATATATGAGCAGCTTGATTGACAAATTCAAAAGGCAACTCAATAACTTCATCTATTCCAAATTTTAGAGCAGTCTCTTTCCTAATTTCAAAAGGTGCAATTGCTAATTCACCCCTCTGTACATAATCTCCTGACATAACAACAATTATTTTCTCTCCAGGAAAATTTTTCTTTATATAATTTATTTGATAAATATGTCCATTATGGAAAGGATTATATTCTGCTATTATTCCAACTGACATAATTCATATTTTATAGCAATAAATCTATTAAAAGAAATTAATATTTATCTTTAAAAGATGTTATAATTATTAAAAATGTTGTATAAACTAATAATTACTAATTTAAAATAAGGAGAAATAAATGGCAATAGTTCCTAAACGTAAAACGTCCAAAAGAAGAAAACGTGCTCGTAGAACGCATGATTCACTAGTTAAACAAAATCTGGTTGCTTGCAAAAACTGTTCACAAAAAATTGAACAACATAGAGCATGTATGTTTTGTGGTTATTATAAAGGTGAAAAAGTTAGTGGTTATAAAGCACTAAATGATCGTTAATTAACTAAAATTCATAAATTTTAATGGGAAATTCCCATTTTTTTTGTTGTTTTTTTAATATTTTAAACCTTATTCTAAAGTCGAAAAAAATCCAAATTTTTGAAACTTTTTGCATATATGTGTATAATATGGTAGATAGTGGGAAGGAGTGGTAAATGTTTTTAGGTACTTATATGAGGAGTATTGACTCTAAAAATAGAGCAATAATACCTCCGAAATTGAGAGAAAATCTTGGTCATTTTTTTTACATCACCATTGGTGCTGATAAAAATCTTGAACTAAGATCAAAAACTCAATTCGAAGATTTTCTCAATAGAATTCAATCGAATAACGCTATAGATCCTTTAATTAAGAAATATAACCGTTATATATTAGGTAATACTGTTGAAGTAGAACTTGATAAAATTGGTAGATTCACAATTACTGAACAACACCTAATCCCAACCGCTATCAAAAACGATGTAGTATTTGTTGGAGTTGGTTCACATATTGAAATGTGATCTAATGAAAACTATACGAAATCACAAAAAGATTTTGAAGATGAAGATTACTTATCAAGCCTTACACAAGAAATGTATAAAAAGGGTATCAAATTATAAT
>JAGUQV010000007.1 GCA_030154525.1 Mycoplasmataceae bacterium
GGGTCAAAGGGTGGCAAACTAATTGTTACAGGAACTCCAGAGCAAATAATAAATAATAAAATTTCTTTAACAGCTAAATATTTAAAGGAGGCAATGAATAATGAAAAATAAAAATAAAATTAGTGTTTTTGACTTATGTCAGGAAAATAAATTAGAAGTCATAAATGAATCTTCTATCAAAAAGTGAGGAATAATTAAGAGGCCAGCCATTAATAGAGCAGGATTAGAATTAAAGGGATATTATTACAAAGAAAATTCCATTTCTAAAAATATTATTGGTTGAGGAACTAGCGAGTCTAATTGAATGTCTTCAATAACTGTAGAAGAGAGAGAATCATCACTTAGTACTTTAATTTGTAAAAACCCTCCATTAATAATTTGTTCATCAGGTGTCAATGAAAAAAATAGAAAAATAATTATTGAAATTGCAACAAAAAATAATGTTCCAGTTGTTTTATCTGATATTCCGTTATCTTCATTAACAACAACAATTGGTGTTTATCTAGCTGAAAAATTTGCTCAAACTGAATTTGTTCATGGATCATTAATTATTATTAATGGTGTTGGCGTAATGATTATGGGTGCTAGTGGTATTGGAAAATCGGAAGTTATTCTTGAACTAATACAAAAGGATCATATATTTGTTTCTGATGATGCTATTTTTATCAAACGTATTGGAAATAATTTTATTGGATATTCTCCTGAAATAACAAAAGATATTCTGGAAGCAAGGGGACTCGGGTTGTTGGATATTCGTACAATATATGGAGATAGAGCAATTAGAAATAAGACAAATATTGATTTGGTTATTGAATTAAAGCACTCACAAGATATTGTTGATTTTGATAGAATTGGAGATAAAAATTTATCATATTCAATATTAGGTGGTAAAATAAGTTTAATAAATATACCTGTCAAAGCGGGAAGAAGTGCTTCATCACTGGTTGTTGCAGCAGCAAGTTTATTTATTTCAAAACAAAATGGTATTGATGCTTTAAAAATTATTGAGGAAAGGAGTAAGTTAAATGAATAATAGTTATGTTCAAGGTGTTCCAATTAACAGTTTTATCCCTCTTTATCCACTTACTATTATGATTGGCATGCTCCTTGCCATTTTGACAGTTGCATATTTTTGAAGAAAAGAAAAATATCCAATTGAGTTATTATTAAAAATAATCATTATAACCATTCCGTCTTCAATTATAGGGGCAAGAATATTTTTCATTTTTGAAAGATTGATTTATAATCCCACTGATCCATTCCCTGATTCCGCATGATATGCAATTTGAAATGGTGGACTTTCAATTCAGGGAGGAGTTATTTTTCCAACTGTGTTAAATCTTATGTTTATTAGAAAGCATAGAGACATTATAGATATTAGAAAAGCTTTTGGAATTATTTTGCCTACCGTTTTAATAGGACAAGCTGTTGGAAGATGAGGAAATTTTGCAAATCATGAAGTCTATGGAAGAGTTGTTGAGCAATGGGAAATTTCTTGGTTAGGTCCAATTATTACGTCTCATATGAATATTTCAGCTGCAGCAGGAGAATCGCCTTTATTTAGAGCTCCATTATTCCTATATGAATCAGTTGCTTCTTTGGTTGGTTATGTACTAATTGTTTGAGTAGTATTAAATTTCGGTTGAACAAAACCAGGAACTCCTGGAGCTTTATATTTGATTTGATATGGAGTTACAAGAGTTTCAATGGAACATCTTCGTGAAGAATCATACTTTTTCTATACAGCATTATCTATTGTTTCGATTGTTCTAGGTCTTTTGTTAATGATATACTTTTATAAAAATTCATTTAAATTATATAATGTAGAAGTTAATGGATGAACTAAAAATTATATCTTGAAAACTCAACAAAAAGTAATGTTGGTTGCAGTTGGAACAAAGTGAATAAATGAATAGTGATATTTCAGATAAAAAAAATGATAAAACTTACGATTTAATAATTGTTGGTTCTGGCCCAGCAGGAATGAATTGCGCTTTGTATGCAGCAAGAGCAAATTTGAATGTTCTTGTTTTGGAAAAAAGTGCTCCTGGTGGTAAAATGACCTCAACATTTCGTGTTGATAATTGAATAGGTGACGAAAGTATTTCAGGTGCAAGACTCGCACTTAGAATGTTGAAACACACAAAAGAATCAGGTGTTCAACATCAATATGGTGATGTTGAAAAAATAAATTCAATTTCAGAATTTGAGAAATCAGTTACTTTAAAAAACAATATAACTTTGAATGCAAAGGCTGTTGTTATTGCAACAGGGATGATAAATAGAATTCCCAACGATGTTGAGGGAATAAGAAATTATGAGAACAAGGGAGTTTCATATTGTGTTATTTGTGATGGTCCATTTAATAAAGGAAAGCCAGCAGCTATTATTGGTGGTGGTAATAGTGCAATTGAGGAAGCTATTTATTTATCTTCTTTGGCCAGTGAAGTTAATATTTTTGTAAGAGATGATAAATTAATTGCTGAAAAATCAATAATTAAAGATGCTCAAAAACTCAATAACATTAAATTTCACTATAATTCAAAGGTTATTAAATTATTAGGTAAAGATAACTTGGAAGAGATTATTGTAAGTATAGACGGAATTGAATCAAAGATGAAAGTAAATGCTCTTTTCCCATATATAGGATTTATTCCTGTTGCAACATTTGCTTCACATCTTGATATTTTTGATTCAACAGGCTTTATATTAACTGATGAAAATATGGAAACCAAAGAAAAGGGAGTCTATGGAATTGGCGATATTAGAGTCAAGTCAATAAGACAAATTATAACTGCTGCATCAGATGGTGCAATTGCTGGTAAGGTGATAGGAAATAAAATTAAATAAAATGAATCTTAATAAGAGTTTTTAATTTATAATTAATACATATTTATATTATTGTTAATGAATTGAAATTTTGCAATATTAAAAGGTGGACTATATGTTTGATAAAAAAGAAATAAAGAATGTTAAAAAAGATTATGTTGCAAATACAGTTATCATTTACTTTTCAGATACTGAATTAGGTAATTTCCAAAAAATTCATAAATCAATTAGAGCAAATACTAAATTCATTGAGATAGGGACCAAAAATCCAAAAATTCATACTGAATTAGAAAAGAATAAATTTGAGGAAATTTTTATTCCTTGATCTTTAACTAATAGTAATGAAAATGTAATGTCAGTTTCAAGTTTTTTTCAGCAAAACATTGATAAACTAAAAGAATTGCTTCAAAATGCTGATTTAGCGATTATTCTATATAAATCACAAGATTTAGATATGTTGTTATATGTTAGAGAATTATCATACATATTAGATAAGTATGATGTTTTTTCTTTTCACTGTGTTGTTGAGAATTTTGTGACTAGCAAACAACAAGATAAATATTACTTGAAAGTTAAGAGTGATGCATTGAAATATCGTCAGCCCGTTATTCCTATTTTAGAATCAACTATTGTGGAAGCATATGAGGATGCAAGTTTAGTCAATAGAAAGAAATTTATTTCAAGATTTGTATTAGACTTAATTGAATCTATTGTGGTCCCCTTTGTAGAACCTGATTTAAACCCTAATCATTTTTCATCAATTAAATCATTATTTTATTCAAATGATAAAAATTTTCAAAGTAAAGTTATTCCAACTATTGGTATTTCAATGTCTAAAGTAGACTGATTAGATTTATCTATTATTCAAGCACTTTCAAATCCAATATTTTATGGTTCTTTTGGTGCTTCAGGAACTTTTATAGTTACTATTAAAACTCCTTATATTACAAATAAAATGGTTGATAGAATTAGACATATATTAAAAATGGTTATTGGAGAAAATAAAAACTTTCTTATTTGTAAATATATTGGAGAATTTGATGTTGACATTTATAGTCAAATAACTATTTTAGCTTTAAATAGTGATGAATCTAAATTAATAAAAGAGTCAAAAGATATTGAGAATCATATCAAAAAACTTCTTGTTGAAGTTGAAAAATCAAAAAAATTATTTAATAATGATTTAACAAAAACCATTGTTTTAGATACTCCTTGAGAAAAACTAAAAAACAAATAATATTATTTTTTTAGTTTTTTAAGAAATGAAAATCTCTTTTTAGTTGCTGGGTTTTTTGTAAATGTACATTCAGGAAAATTAATGCAACCAATAAACTCTTCATTTTTTCTAGAATTTTTATATATCAGTTGTCCTTGATCTAACTCGCAAAGCTCTCCAACTAATCTAGGTATTAAAATAGTTTTTTCCAATGTTAATTCAGCTGTCTTATAAGATTCATTGAATCTATTTCAAAATTGCTCCATTGTAAATTTATAATCTATTTTACCTTCTGCTATTAAATCTAAATCAGCCTCTACACGCGCTGTGTATCCTTCAGTTATCTCGTTAGGAAAACCTTCAATTAATTTTTTAATTACTTCCTCACCAAATTTTGTTGCTTGAAGTGCTTTACCTTCTTTTTCGACAAATTTACGATCAATAATTTTACTTATTGTTGTTGCAAATGTCGAAGGTCTACCTACCTTTATTTCATCTAATTTTTGAATTAATGAACCATCATTAAATCTTGAAGGTGGTTTTGTTTCATGTGCATTATTAATGTATTCTTTAACATGGATAATTTCATCTTTCTTATATTTTGGCAATTCTTTAGAAGCTTCATATTTTTTTAATTTTAAATAACCATCAAAAATAACTTTTGATGAAGTTAATTTAAAGAAGTGTCCTGAATTTTTTAAATTATATCTTATAATCTCTCTTTTTGGAACGGTCATAATTGCTTGCATTGTAATGTAATAAATTAAAGAATAAATTTTATTTTCTGCAGAAGATAGTGAATATTTTTGCATTGCTTTTTGTGGAGTTAAACCAATATCAGTCGGTCTAATGGCCTCATGTGCATCTTGATCTCCAGCAATACCTTTTATTGTTTCTGAAACATATTCAGGACCAAAAACTTTTTTAATATATGATTTTGCTCCCAACAAGAAAGGAATTGATAATCTTGTAGAATCTGTACGTGGATAAGAAATTAAACCTCCATCTCCAAAACCTTCATATAGTTTTTGCAAAGCAGATTGTGTTGATTTTGATGACATATCAGCTTTTCTATATAATACCGCCTGTTTTAAAGGAGTTATGCTAGCATCATTTTTTATTGAAGTAGTGACAGTGTCAACAACCAAGGGACCTTTCAATGAATTGTAGATTTCATTAATGTGTTCAGGAAGTATTCAATTTTTGTCAATTTCTTTATTTTCAGGATTGAAATATGTGGCAGTAATTTCATCATTCACAATAGCATCTATTGTGTGGTACTTAACTGGAATAAATGATTTTATTTCATTCTCACGATCCACAACTAATTTAAGAGCAATTGATTGAACTCTACCTGCAGTTGGAGCTATTGGATAATTTGATAATTTTGTTTTAATTAAATTAGTTAGTTTAAATCCTATTATTCTATCTAACATTCTTCTGGATTTTTGCGCTTTAACTAAATTATCATCAATGACACTTGGGTTAGCTATCGCACTTAGAACAGCTTCCTTTGTTATCTCGTTATACCTTATTCTTTTATACTTATCTTTTATGTTCAAAAATTCAACAAGATTATCTCCTATTGCTTCTCCTTCACGATCTAAATCAGTTGCAATATAGACAATGTCAGCTTTTTTAGCATGTTTTCTTAGTTTCTCAACAACGTCTTTTTTAATTGGATCAATTGAGTATTTGGGTTCTCAATTTTCAAAGTCAATTCCCAATCTTCCATCACCTGATGTTGACATTTTAACAATATGACCAACTGAAGCTAAAACTTCATATTCATCACTAAGATATTTTTTTATTGTTTTTTCTTTATTTGGAGATTCCACTATTATTAAATAATTCATATTAATTAAATATACCATAAAAATAAAACTATATTAGTAAACCAAATTTATTCTAATTCAGATAAGTCAACATTATGAAATACTTCTTGAATATCTTCATTATCTTCAAATCTTTCTAAAGTAGAGACAAATTGCTCAATATCTTCTTTGGGTATTTTTATCTTATCACTCGAAACGTATGTTACTTCAGCAGTTTGAAATTCATTAATCCCAGATTTTTCCAATTTATCTTTTACATTATTTAACATAGAAGGTTCTGTGTATATTATTATTGATGTACCTTCTGTTATTACATCTATTGCTCCTGCTTCAATTGCCATCATCATTACCTCCTCTTCATTAAATGCTTCCAATTCAATTTCTAGTATTCCTTTTCTTTCAAAGTTGTAGGGAATTGATCCAGCCTTACCAATTGCGCCATTAGCTTTCTTGAATAAAAATTGAACTTCTGATGAAACTCGATTATAATTATTTGACAAACATATTACAAGTAATGTTATTCCGTATTTTAAATTCCCTGAATAAATTATTTCTTTATAATCAGCGCCTAATGCACCGCTCCCACTACCTTTTTCAATTGCTTTCTCAATGTTTGCTTTTGGCATCGATTTTGCCTTTGCTTTGTTAATAGCAAGTCGCAAAGAGGGATTAGAATTAATATCAGATCCACCCAATGCAGCAGCAACCATTATTTCCTTTGAAAATTTTGCAAATATTTTAGATCTTAGTGCATCTTGAGCACCCTTTCTATGTTTTATGTTTGATCATTTTGAATGTCCTGCCATCTTGAAATTCCTGTTCCTTTAATATTTTGATAATAACTAAAATTTTAACACTTTTTTAAATATGTTTAATTAATTCCATTATTCTATCACTATAAATAATTTCAATATCCTTCTCATCAGCTTTTGATTTTTTGCTACCAAAATCATTTCCACATATTAAGTAGTTTGTAGTATTGGAAATGGAAGCTAAAATTTTTCCACCATTTTTTTCGATAATATTTTTTAGCTCATTTCTGTTTATTGGAAATGTTCCTGTAATTACAAAATTTTTATTATTAAAAAAATTCTCCTCATCATAACTATAATCATTAGCATTTTTATATGTTGGATTTATTCCAAGAAAAATCATTTGATTTATATCATCAATATTTTCTTGTCTTTTTTGATATTCAATTATTGATGTTAGAGTTGTTGGTCCAATGTCCTTTACTGAATCTAGTTTGGCAAAATTATAATGAGGAAAATTATCTAATGTAATAATTTTAGAAGCTATAATTTCTGAACTTCTTTCTCCCAAGTGATTTATCCCTAATGCAAATATAACTGAACTAAGATCTTTTTCTTTTGATTTTTCAATTGATCTTAATAGATTACTAATTGATTTATCTCCAACTCTTTTTATAGATTTGATTTGATCCTGTTTTGTGTTCAATAAATAAATATCAGATATTTTATTTATGATTTTGTCAGCAAAGAATATTCTAATTCATGATTCTCCAAGTCCTGAAATATCCATTGCTTTTCTGGAAGTGAAGTGAATTATTTTTCTAATATTAACTTCTGGACAATAGGAATTATTGCAAAACTGATTTGTAAGTAATATATTTTCGGTAAATTCTGAATTGCAAAATGGACAAATTGTTATTTTCTGAAATTTAGTTTTACTATGCTTTTTAGATAACGAAAAAACTTTTGGAATTATTTCTCCTGCCTTTTTAATCATTACGTCGTCACCAATATTAATGTTTAGCTTGTTAATATAATTGAAGTTATGTAATGTGGCAGCACTGACTGTTGTGCCTTTTAATAATACTGGTTCAAGTTGTGCATTATATGTTACCATTCCTGTTCTTCCTATAGTTGGAGTTATTCCAATAAGCTTTGTTTCAACTAATTCATCATCAAATTTATAAGCAATATTATATTTTGGAAATTTTGATGTAAAACCTAATTCTTTATAGAATATAATATCATTTAATTTGACAACTAATCCATCAGTCTCATAATCCAATTCATTCCGAGTCTTTTCAAATTTTTGAATATAGTTAATAATAATATCAATATTATTTGTTAGTAAACTATTATCAATTGTTCTAAATGAATTGTCTTTTAAAAATAATATTGAATCACTTAAGGTATTGATCAAATGATCCTCCGGAGAAACTAATTCATATATAAAACAAGATAATTTTCTTTCAATTGCAACTTGTTTATTGATTTGTCTTAAAGTTCCACTAGCGAAATTCCTTGGATTTGAAAAATTAATATTAGTATTTTTTATTTCCTCAAAATTTGATTTACTAATAAATATTTCTCCTCTTACTTCAAGATTTTTTTTATATTTTATTGAAGTGGGAATATCACTAATTACATCAAAAATATTATCCGTAACATCTTCACCAATATTTCCATCTCCTCTAGTTATTGCTCTAGTTAAATTACCATTTCTATAAATAAGCGAAATAGACAGTCCATCAATTTTAGGCTCCAAAAAAAATAAAGTTTTCTTATCCTTAGTTACTTTTAAAATATCATTCATAAATTTATTGATATCATCAATGGAGTAAGCTTTATCTAAAGATAGCATTCTTTTATTGTGAGAAACTTTATTAAATTTATTTTTTAAATTAGAACCAATTTTATTAGTTGGAGAATTCGGCTTTAAAAATTCAGGATATTTTTTTTCTAAATTAGATAATTTTTTTAGTTGTGTATCATAAACTCGATCACTAACTAAGGGAGAATCATCTTCAAAATATTTTTTATCTCATTCGTTTATTTTTTTGATTAAATCAGCTATTTCTTTTTCTATCTTTTTCATTTAATTAAGTTAATTTTGTTGGCATATTACTTCATCAATCCGGAACAACAATAACATCATTCAATATCAAACTAATAGTTACTATTAATGATAATAAAGCTACAAAACAAAGACCTCCTATTATTGATAAATGCCATTTTCTATAAGATACTCTTTTCGCATAAGGATCATATCCTCTTGTTTCCATCGCATTTGATAAATCTTCTGCTTTTGTAAATGCTGAAACAAACAAAGGGATAATTAATACAATAGTTGCTTTTATTTTAGTTTTCAAGTTCCCATTCGAAAAATCAACTCCACGCGATGCTTGAGCCTTTAAGATTCTTCCTGCTTCATCGAGGATAGTTGGAATAAATCTTAGAGCAATAGTTATTATTTGTACAAAAATATTAACAGGTATTTTGATTCACTTTAATGGCATAAAGTAAAATTCAAGCGCTTTAGTCAATAAGACTGGTTTAGTTGTTAGTGTTAATATTGTCATTGCCAATAATACTGAATATATTCTTAAGGCAATATTTAAAGTATCAACTATTGTTTTCATAGATAATTGAATAGATAATGGAGTATATTCCCAATATATATCAATGCGAGTTGTTGCATTATCAGGAATATGATTAGTAAATATGTTAATTATAAAAATAAATATTGTAATTCATAAAGGTGTAAGCATCATTCCAAATAATTTTCATGGTTTTTTTGTGGCCACGACAAAAGTTGATATTAATATTGATAATAATATGAAAGAGGTAAAAAAAGTTGTCGATAGCAAAATCAAAACAATAAAAGAAACTGTTCCAAAAATTTTAACTCTCGCATCTAATTTGTGTATTAGTGAATTTGAGTGTATATAACGACCAATATTGATTTTCATTTTTCTCCCTTTCTACAAATATTTACTTTTTATACTTATTTATTTCTTTTGCAAGTTGATCTATATTTTTAACTCTACCTATTGGCATTCCAAGTTTTTTTAGTTCATTAGCAAATGATAATAATTTTGGAGGCTCTAAAAGCTTTTCGATTAAAAATTCTGTATCTTCTAATACATCTATTGTCAAACCGTCCTTAACTAATTTACCATCACAAAACATTAATGTCCTGTCAGTATATTGTAGTACATTATCTAAATCATGAGTAACTATAATGATTGTCTTTCCATTTTTGTGCATTTTTTTAAATAACTCTAATATATCATGAGCTCCCGCTGGATCTAATCCTGCAGTTGGTTCATCAAATACCAAAAAGTCAGGTTTCATTGCCATTATCCCCGCTAAAGCAACTCTTCTTTTTTGACCTCCAGAAAGTTCGAATGGAGATTTTGATAAAAATTCAATAGGCAAACCTACTTCCACAATAATTTCTTTTGCAATTTCAATTGCCTCTTCTTTTGTGACCCCCATGGTAATCGGTCCAAATATAATATCTTTTTCAATTGTTTCTTCAAATAATTGATATTCCGCAAACTGAAAAACAATTCCAATTTTTTTTCTTATCTCTTCAACTTTTTTTATTTTTCTTCAAGATTTTTTAATAACTTTTCCATCAATAATTAATTCACCTTGACTAGGAATCAAAAGTGCATTTAAATGTTCGATAAAAGTTGTTTTACCAGAACCTGTATGCCCAATAACACCAATGAACTCACCTTGATTAAATTCTGTTGAAACAGAATCGATTGCCTTCATTTTTGAGTTCATACCAGATAAAAACTCTTTAGTAATATTTTTAACGATTATTTTCATATTTCACCAATTAGTTCTTGAGCATCATAAACAGGTTTAATATCTTTAATTTTAGATGACAATTTATAAATAAAAGGTGAATCAATTTTAGCTATTTTAATTATTTCCTTATTTTTAAGAATGGCTTCTGGATTTCCCTCAGCAATCAATTTCCCCTTTGCAAAAACTAAAATATGATCTGCCTGAATTGCTTCATCCATATCATGAGTTATTGAAATTAATGTTTTTTCTTGATATTTTTGTATTTCTTTTATTAAATTTAAAACTTCTTTCTTGCCCTTTGGATCTAACATTGAAGTAATTTCATCGAAAATAATTATTTGGGGATCTAGAGCCAAAATTGAAGCAATTGCAACCTTTTGTTTTTGACCTCCAGAAAGTGTATGTGGTTCTCTTTCCAAGAATTTTTCCATTCCTACTTTTTTAGCATATGAATTAACTCTTTTTTCTATTTCATCTCTTGGAACACAATGATTCTCAAGACCAAATGCAATATCATCTTCAACTGAAGAACCTATAAATTGATTATCTGGGTTCTGGAATATAATGCCTATTTTTTTTCTGATATCCTTTAATGAATTTATTCTCATTTTTATTCCATCAATTATTATTTCTCCCTCAGTTGGTTTATAAAGACCAACTAATAGTTTGGAAAGTGTTGATTTACCGCTACCATTATGTCCTAATATAGCAATGTATTTACCTTTTGGTAAAGTTAGAGTAACTCCATCTAATGCATTTACATTTGATCCGTCATATCTAAACTTAAGGTTTTTAATTTCAATCATATTATTTGAATTATATATTAATTAAATTTTTGAAAGTAAAATATTTTTAAATATTACTAATTATTTTGTTCCAAAAATTCTATCCCCTGCATCACCAAGTCCAGGAACTATATATCCATCTTTATTTAACTTTTTATCTAGTGCAGCTAAATAAATAACTACATTGGGAAAATGTTTTAAAATTTTTTCTACACCTTCAGGAGCTCCAACAATACAGACTAATCTTATATTTACATAACCTTCATTGTCAAGTCTCGTAATTGTATCAAAAGCACTTCCTCCTGTTGCTAACATTGGATCAACTATTATGATATATGAATCTTTGGAAACAATTGGCATCTTGTAAAAATATTCATGAGTATCTAATGTTTTTTCATCTCTGTAAATTCCTATGTGGCCAACTTTTGCCTCAGGAACCAGCATCTGTATCCCTTGCACCATTCCAATTCCTGCCCTTAGTATTGGTACAATAACAATTTCTTTATCAAACACAAAACCTGTAGTCTTAATTTTAATTGGAGTTTCTATTATGATTTCCTTAGTTTTATAATTCCTAAGAACTTCATAAACCATCAAAGATGCAATTTCATTTAAATTATTTCTAAAGCTAGTATGCCCAGTTTTATGATCTCTCATAATTGTCAATTTAGTTTTTATTAGTGGATGATCTATTAGTTTTAACATTTATAAACTCCTATTTATATAATTATTATAACTTATAATGGTATTATTTTAAAATTATGTTAAGAATTATTGCAGGTAAATATAAAGGTTCTTTAATTGAACAACCAGATAAAAATATTACTAGATCTACAACGGATAGAGTCAGAGAATCTATTTTTAATTGTATTCAAAATAATGTTGAAAAAGCAATTGTTTTAGATTTGTTTTCAGGTTCTGGAGCAATGGCTATTGAATCAATTTCGCGTGGATCAATGAAGGCAATATGTGTTGATAATTCTCGCGATTCTATAAGCATAATCAACAAAAACATTAATAAATTATTGATTGAAAATATTGATATTTACAACAAAGATGCGTTGGAATTTTTAGTAAATAAAAAAGGAACAAAATATGATTTAATATTTCTTGATCCGCCCTATATTAAATTTGATTTATTAAATTCAGCGTTGAAGATAATGGAAGATAATTTTTTTTTAAATACATATGGAAAAATAGTTATTGAAACAAATGAGGAAAATTTTAAAAAAATAATAATTCCAAAAAAATTCATTATTGATCGCATTAAAAAGTATGGTAATACTATAATTATTTTAATAAATAATATTTTATAGAAATGATTATAATTATATTAATGAGGTAAATATGTCTGTAAAAACAATTGACTTATCAAAAAATAAAATAAAATATTTGGCAATTGGTGATTCAATTGCTGAGGGTTTTAATCCTGTCTATAGATTCGGTCTTCCGGGTGAAATGAAAACTCAATTAAGTGGAGTTAAAAAAATAACTGGAATGTGTTACCCTTCTTACATTGCTAGTTTGTTTAATAATATTAATCCCAATTCTTTAGATTCATTTGAAAATTTTTCTATAACTGGAACAAGAGTAGTTGATTGACTTTATTTTTTAAAAGTTGACCCAAAAATATATAATTATAAAAATTCTATTGCTCAAATAAAATCAGCAAAAGATGTTGATAATCATAAGGACAATCCTTTCAGAAAAAGAATAAATAAGCAATTTGGAGGATTTGGTTTGAAATCAGATACTGATTTTGATAAATTAAAAACAAAAATAAAATCTGCTAATTTAATTACTATAACAATTGGAGCAAATGATTTACTAACTCAAATTCCTATTTTTGAATTAATTTCTTGAAAAAATAATAAGATGACAAAAGAAAATTTGGATTTATTTATTGATAAAATTTATACTAAACTTTTGAATCAAATGAAATTATTGTTTGCAACTCTTAGAAAATTAAATTCTGAGGCAAACATTATAGCCACAAGCTACCCTTCTACTTTTCCAATATTTTTTAATCTTATTGATGATAAATTTATTGGAAATAAGGAATATGAAAATGGATTTCTTTCTTATTTTATTGACAAGCTTAATTTACTAATTAAAAATGCATCTTCTGAAAATAATATAAAGTACATAAACATTGAAAACAAGGAATATTGAAAAAGCAATATTTCTAAACTTTCTAAGGTATTTTTTGAGATTCATCCAACTTCTAATGGATATAAAAAAATAGCTCATGAAATTTTCTCGAGCATATCTTTATCTAATAACTTTTATAGTAAGAGTACTGAAGAAATCAATAATTTGTTTCCAAATTGAATCAACAATTTTAGTAATAATAATTTATCCAATATAATTGATTACTCTAAAATAGTATCAACAGATGAAGAATTAATAAAGTTATCAAAAATTGAAAATAAGAAACTTTTTTGGCAAGAAGATTCTAGTCAAAAACAATACTTACATTTGAAGAAAAACATTAGTTTTAAAAATTATGTAGTTGGCGAAGTAAACAACGACTCTGAAAACATTAGAAGCTTATTAAAAACAATTTTAGTATTTATTAGTGTCAATAAACTAACATCATCAAATGAAATGAAAAAGTTAATAGAAAATAAAGAATATTTTTATTTACTTATAAAGTCATGCATTAAAAGTAAATACTTTGATATAGTTGCCAATCAAGTAAGTGAAGAAGTTTTTGAAATGTATAATTATAATCCAGTTGTTAGCTCAAATGATCTTGTCAAAATTATCATTAAAAATTCATTTAATATCGGAAATTTGCTGGTACTGTTTCGTGATTTAGGAGTTGAATTTACCAAATTAAATAATCCCGAATTTTTGGAACTTGTAAAGCATTCAATTATTTCTAGTGTTTCAGCATTTTTTAATAATGAAAAATACATGATTGTTGCTAAAGAATTTATTAGAGAAACAATATTAAATAAAACTTTTAAAAATAGTGTCGAAATAGAGACAAATTTATTAGAAATATTAACAGATTATTTTATTGATTCTAAAAAATTTAATTCATTTATATTGGGGTTGATAGAATCATATTTTTCAAGCATTGTTTACCTTAAAAACTTAAGAAGTGATGAGATTTTTTTGGAAAAGTATACAAAAGATTTTTTTAAAAAAATAAATATTATTTCAATATTAAAAGATTTATTGGAAGAACAAAATATTCACGAAGTTATTTGTCAAATGATTTTTTCATCTTTGAAAATTGAAAAAGCAAATAATGATGAAAATGAAATTATTAAAAATGCAATCACATTACTTATTTTAAAAATTGATGATAAGGAATTTTTAATAAAAATCTTTAGTAAATTTATTGTTAATTTAATTAGCACTAATAAGAAATCAAGTTTAGTGATTCTTTCTGAATTAACTTTTGGATTTAAAAAAAATGAGTTCTGAGACATGGTTGGTGATTTGAAATTGAGAAAATTATGGACGAATAAAAGCGATGTCTTTGTTCTAGCAGATATAATTAATTTGTTGTTTGAAAAATCAAAGAAAAACGGCCCACTTTATAAAAAAATTATGAATATTAATAGTAATGTAAAGAATGAAAAAATATCATCATCAAGTATTCTTAATATTTGGAAGGACCTAATTGTGAAAATTAATAAAATTGAAAGGTTGTACATAGTTATTATTAATACATTATATAATTCATATTTAGAATTCAAAAAACTTAATCCGCTTGTTGAAAATAAAGATAATCCATACTATAAAGCTTGCTATAGATTTATAGTTACAAGCTTATGAATAGGATATAGAATGTTTCAAAAAGATATCCACATCAATATTTTCTGAAGTACGAAAAAAGGAATTTCACAATCTTTGCCAAGTATTGCAACACAATTATATAGATTATCAATGAATAATAATTTTACAGACTTTACAAGACGCAAGTTAGTAGATGATATTTTTGGAGATATTGGATTTGTAGAAAATCATTATAATCCAGAAAAAGAAAAAGAAACTTTGAGAAAAAGTCTGCTTTGATGCATTAAAAATTCAGATAAATTTCCAAAAAATGGCGGCTCTGAAGAACCAAAAAAAGATGTTATTTTTGAATCACTTTATAAGGGTTATTGAGATAATTAGTTTATTTAATATTTAATATTTAAATTAAATTTGTTTTTATGATTAATTATTCATGTCTATTATTAAATGATCAATTTTTCTATTAAATTCTATATTAATCTAATAAAAATCATTTTGTTTTTTAATTTAAATAATTTCACTAAAAAGAATATTTTTTTATATATAATTAAAAAGCATTATTTAAATGTATTATATTATTAATGGAGAAGTAGCTCAGCTTGGTAGAGCACTACGTTTGGGACGTAGTGGTCGCAGGTTCGAATCCTGTCTTCTTCACCATTTTTTATGGGGGGGTAGCTCACCTGGCTAGAGCGCCTGCCTTGCACGCAGGAGGTAGAGGGTTCGACTCCCTTCCTCTCCACCATTAAGGCGCTGTAGCTCAGCTGGTTAGAGCATCCGGTTCATACCCGGAAGGTCAAGGGTTCGACTCCCTTTGGCGCCACCATATTTGGAATTCCATATTCATATTTAAGAAGAATGGACCTATAGCTCAGTTGGTTAGAGCACCCGGCTCATAACCGGTAGGTCGCTGGTTCGAGCCCAGCTGGGTCCACCAATAAGGGCAATTACCCAAGTCTGGCTGAAGGGACTAGTCTTGAAAACTAGCAGGGGCTTTACCGCCCGCGGGGGTTCGAATCCCTCATTGCCCGCCATTTAAAAGTTATATCCTAACCAGTTATTGCTTTTACCTTCAAAACAAAAACAAAATAGAATATTTTTTCTATTAAATATCGCGGAGTGGAGCAGTTGGTAGCTCGTTGGGCTCATAATCCAAAGGTCACAGGTTCGAGTCCTGTCTCCGCAACCATATTGGTCCAGTGGTAAAGTGGTTAATACGCCTCCCTGTCACGGAGGAGATCGCGGGTTCGATCCCCGTCTGGACCGCCATTATTTTGGCCCTGTAGCTCAGTCGGTAGAGCAACAGATTGAAGCTCTGTGTGTCGTTGGTTCGATTCCTACCGGGGCCACCATATCATTTATGACTGAATCAACACTATCTATAGAATGGATAGTTTTTTATTTTTTATAAACATTTTCAAGAGTTAAACACAGAATGTGTATTTAACAAAATATTACCATTCATTTATGAATGATTTTTTTTTATATCATTTTTTTAAGTTTTAAGTCAATTAATTGATACATATAGTTGGAGGAAAAAAATGAAATTAAAAGAAATAGAATTGATACCATTATCAAGAAAAAAAATAATAGTTAAGGAAATGTGCTGTTTGTACAAAAAACTTAAATTATTAGAAATAAATCAAAAAAATGGAAAAAAACTTATGGCTGAGAATAAGATTGGTGATCAAAAATATGATATTTTACGATCACATTCAGTGTTTGAAGGAATATTAGAATTGCTAGATAATAACCAAAAATTAATCATTACAAATGAATTTCTTGAAAACAAAAGAAGAGACTGAGGAGATGATTTTTGATCAAAATCAACTTTTTACAAAAGGAAAAATGATGCTATAAACACATTTATATTTTATCTTTATGCTTAACATACCAATTATAGAAAAATTACCCATTCAGATTGAAAATAGGGATAATCAAAATGATAAAAAATTATCAATTTTAGAAAAAATTGAATATCGGCAAATTATTAAAAAAAATTATTGAAAAGACATTGATAATATTTCCATTAGTATTAATAAATCATCAATTAACGGATCTTTTTCAATCACAGTCAGAAACATTAGGCAAGCCGAAAGAAAAATTTTTCTGTCAATTAATAACAAAATAAATTATCAAAGTGAAGTAATGTCATCAAAGATACCAAATCAGATTACAATCAATAGTGACAAATTAGGAAATACATTGTTTAAAGATATTACATCTATTGCAATAGGAATAAGTATTAAACAAATTGATTGATTTGACATATTTAATCAAGTTAAATGAATAAAAATATCAGAACTTAATATTAAAATATCAGAACCAAGTGAGCAAAAAAATAAGATTTTTTTTATTGATGATAATGGTTTGGTTGTTGAAACATATAGTTCCCTTAATTTTATACAAAAACTTAATTCAGTTCAATTAGAAACTCAAAAATCACAAATTAAAATATTACCAAAAATAATGGATATTGGAAAACATAATGTAGAATTTTTCGATGTTATGAATTTATCAAAGAATAGTTCACCATTAATCAATGTGAAAGAAATTTTCGGACTTGATATTTTTGCAAATAACAAAAAACTTAATGCTACTTACCAAAAAATTAATTATGGAGATAAAAATAAAATCGGAAGTATTGTCTTTGATGAAAATTCTTTTTACAATCCAAAAACATCTCAAACTAATATAGGTATTGGACCAAATTCAAAAAAAGGTTACATGATTCCATATAAATTTAAGGGAGAATTAACACCAACAATTAAATTGGATATTCATTCAATGAAAGATATTTTTATTGGATTTTTCAATCCAATAAAGCAAGCTTATTTTGATAAATATTCTGGTTTAATAAATTTATATTTATCTGAATCAACAGAAAATTTTGATGAAAATTATCAAAGTCAAACAAAAATATTGAACAAATATTTTAAAAACATTATTTCAGAAGATCTCACTCTTGAAGATCTAATTAAATTAGGAAAATTAAGTGAACAGGATGAATAAAAAAATTATTAATTTACTTAAGAATAACTTTAATAGAATACTTCTAATATCAATTCCTGTAATTACAATTTCATCAATAATAAGTTCATATTTTATTTACTTAAAATATTTTAAAAAAGAAAAAAGTGAAGAAAAAATATTACCTCCAGAAAAAGAAGATGAAAAAGAAGATACTGAAATTTTCCCGGAAATTAAGTCAATAGATTTCTACGATCTAATTGATTTTGAAAATGGGAGTCCTATTATAGGTGATAGAATGATAGCTGCAATTATTAAAGATATTGTCACAAGATTAGGAACATCATTAGGTGATATTAGTTTTTACATTACTGAAAAAACAAATAGGGAAAAATTAATTTTTTTTAAGTGAATTAATGATAAAAAAGAATTAAAAAAAACATATATTATTTCAATAAATGCTCTATAATTTTATTATGAATAATCAAGATAAAATTTTTAATATAATTAAAAAAAGAACTAGTAAAAAATTTGACAAATCTACTGAAATAAATTTTCTAGGGTTTGACTCTTTGGATTTGGTTGAATTAGTTATGGAAATTGAGGAAGAGCTCAATGTTAAAATTCCTGACGATAAATTATCAAACATTAAAACAATAGGTGATTTATTAATTATTGTTAATGATTTATAAGATTTTGTTAAAAGATTATTTATAAATGTAAGGGTGTAGTTCAATTGGTAGAACAGCGGGCTTCAACCCCGCATGTTGTGGGTTCGAGTCCTGTCACCCTTGCCATTTTTTTTTGCTCTTTTTTTAAATTTAAAATTATATTATTTTTTGAAAAATACATTATAATTTTTTAAGTTAGAAAATAGGAAATTACCATATATGAAAAAACAGAAAAAAATATCAAATAGTATTATTGAAAAACAGACAAGACAATACACTTGTACTAGAAGAATTAATAAAGAAGGAAAAAGAATATGAGTTGTTCTTGAAGAAGGTAGAAAATTTTATCGTATATTTCCAATACGTTCTTTAGGTATTAATTATTTTATAAAATTAAAAACAATTTATGCTGAGATGTTAGTTCAAGATTTGACAGAAAACATTTTTACAACAATTTTTTATACAAAATTAGAAACAATGAGAAAAGGTCTAAAAGATGCGATGGTTGAGATTAAAGGTTCTGTTGTTGAAAATAGTGATCAGCTATTTGATGAGGACAATGTTTTTGTAGATGCTATGCCTTCAGAAAAAAAAGATAATACAGACAATTTTTTAGATAAAATTCTACATGGAGATTTCTCTTTTGTTGATAAGATGTTTCCAAAACAAAAACCACTAATTGAACCAGTTTTGATTCCAAAACCACTAAAGGGCATAAAGAAAACTAATCAAAAGATTATCGGTGAAGAGTTTGGAATTACTTTTTATCAAAGTGATATTGATTTGAGTTTTTTTCTAATGGGTGATGAATTTTTTAAAGAGCAAGAAAAACCAGCTGATGAATAGAATGCCAACAATGAATTTTAAATAGCCAGTAATTTTTCATATATTATTATTTCTTTATATTTTTAAATAAAATGCTTTATAATTTTATTATTTAGTTTAGGAGAATTCATGAAATTAACAAGACAATATACTTGTACAAGAAGATTAGATAAAGAGGGCAACAGGATTTGAGTTGTTTTGGAAGAGAATAAATCTTTTTATCGTATTTTTAAAACACAAGGATTAGCAATTGAATATTTCAAACCACTTAAAACACGTGCTGAAATGATGGTTCAACAAGCCGTTGGAACTAATTTTGTCAAGATGATTTTTACTAAAGAAGAAATGGCAAGAAGAGGAATAACTAGTGCTATTAAAGCAATTCCTCATGAGCCAGTTAGTAATAGTGATAAGTTATTTGTTGAATTGGAAAAAAAACCAAGATCAGATAATTCTAAATCGAAAATTATAAAAGAAGAAAAACCTAAGAAAAT
Organism: Mycoplasmataceae bacterium; assembly: GCA_030154525.1. Lineage (GTDB taxonomy): Bacteria > Bacillota_I > Bacilli_A > Mycoplasmatales > Metamycoplasmataceae > UBA710. The sequence goes on from JAGUQV010000007.1 coordinate 19,953, forward strand.
AAAACCACTACCTAAGGCTGTTGTGGAACCAGCAGAAGTAATCAAAGAAGTTGAAGTAATCAAAGAAGTTGAAGTAATCAAAGAAGTTGAAGTAATCAAAGAAGTTGAGGTTACAAAAGAGATCGAAGTAATCAAAGAAGTATTCGTTGACAAAGAAATTTTTGTTGATAGAGAAGTTGAAGTAATCAAAAAAGTTTTTGTTGATAAAGAAGTATTTGTTGATAAAGAAGTATTTGTTGACAGAGAAGTTGAAGTGATCAAAGAAGTAATTGTAGAAAAATTTATTGATTTTAATACTGGAGAAATTATTAGTGATCATGAAGTTATTAACTTAAGACAAAAACAAGAAGAAAAAAAATTAAAAGAAAAGCAAGATATTCTTTTAGAAAAAACAGTGTCAGAATTAAAAGAATTGGATGAAACAAGAATTTCAGAATTTGAAACTCAAGACACACTTAATATATCCATTATTGATGAAATCTTAAATAGAAAAACAATTGTTGAAAATTTCTGAAATGAAGATAACGAGGAGACTAATCCGATTGCTGATTTAGATGAAATTGAGAATACAATTTATATTAAGGAAGAAATAGAAAAACCCATAATAATTAATTCTAAGAAAATTGATTTTAGTGATGAATCTTTAGTTAAAACATCAACAATTGAAAATATAATTGAACAAAGAGCGGAAGATATAAGTGTCAAGAGTGTTGATTATGGAAGAATCAAGGAACATAAAGATTATGAAAAAACTAAAATAGAAAATCTTCAAGAGCAATTAAATACCAAGACAATTGAATTGGAGAATATAAAAATTGATAAAAAAGTTTTTGATTTTAAATTTTGAATAGTTACAATATTATTGTCTATATTTGTTATGGGAATTATCGGAGTTTTTGTCTTCTTTTTTTTACAGAATTAAGAGTTTCACATAAAAACAAAAAAATAGAAAGGGTTTAAAGTTATGAATAGAAATACGAGCGAAACAATTGACATAATAATTTTAATATTTTCTTCTGTCATTTTATTGGTTGTCATATCTCCATTATTAATTTGATTATTTAAGCATTTGCTAATTGACAAGAAGAAAAATAAAATTGGAACAAGTAGCAAAATAAGATTGATAAATCAAGTAAGAGAAGCAGTTGAATATTTATCTAAAACAAAAACAGGTGCAATAATTACAATTGAAAACAATGACATTATTGATAGTTTTAGAACAGATGGTATTATTTTAGATGCAAATATTTCTTCATCTTTGATTATTTCTTTGTTTAATAAATATTCTCCACTACATGATGGAGCAATTATAATAAGAGAGAATAAAATATTGTATGCTGCTACATATTATAAAATTACTAAAAAATCAATTGATAATAAATATGGTGCAAGACATAGAGCAGCTA
>JAGUQV010000111.1 GCA_030154525.1 Mycoplasmataceae bacterium
ATTTAATACAATACCAATACTTTCAAGAGCTAAAAACTTAGTGGTTGTTGGTGATACCAAGCAACTACAAGATATTAATGAACACAAAGAGGAGGGAAATAAAATATTCAACAAAAATCCAGCAACAATAAATAATTTTTATAATGATTCGGTTAATAATTTTTTATCATCAATAGCAAAAAGTAATCCTGAGATTAAAAAAGTTGTCTTGAAAGAACACTATCGTTGTCATCCTCACATAATAAATTTTTGTAATAAAAAATTTTATAATAATGACCAAAGATAATGGAGAAAAGAATGTTCTAGAACTTCAAGAAACAACTATGGGAAATCATGCTGATTGATCTAAATCAGAAGGAGTTGTTAACCATAGAGAAATTGATACCATAAAATTAATCTTAAATAATTCTTATTTTAAAACTTTAGCAAAAGATAAAATAGGAATTATTTCCCCTTATAGAAGACAATGTAATGAAATAACCAAAGAATTAAATTGGGAAATAGAAGCCATTTCTACAGTTCATAAAATGCAAGGAAATGAAAAGGATGCAATTATCTTTTCAACAACAGCAAACTACATCAATAACTTTGTTGACAATCCCGAATTAATCAATGTTGCGATTTCACGTGCTAAAGAAAAATTTATTTTATTGACTAATGGAAACAAGAAACAATCTAAAACTGGTGAAAATAAGAAATCTAATAATATTGAAGATCTTATTGAGTATATTAGATATGTAAATAAAGATAATATAAATAAGGAAATAAGAGTAGAATCAATATTTGATTTATTGTATGCTCAATATAAAAAAGAAAGAGAAAAGTTTCTAAAAAATGCAGCTATAATTTCAAAGTATGATTCTGAAAATATATTTTATTTGCTTCTTAGTGAAGTAATCAAAGATTATCCAGGATTAGATATTGTGTTTCAATATCCTTTAAATTTATTAATCAAAAATAAACATCTTTTAAAGGAATTTTCTGACCTTATGAAATTCGCTTCTAATAATTGAAGTCACATTGATTTTATTGTTTATAACAAGATAACAAAGAGACCAATTTTAGCTATTGAAGTTGATGGATA
>JAGUQV010000003.1 GCA_030154525.1 Mycoplasmataceae bacterium
AGCTAATATAAAAAAAATAAAAGAAATTAATAAAGAAACACCCATGGTTATTTCAACAGGTAGAAATTTTAATGAAAAAATAAAATATTTAATGAAATTATTGGAAATAAAATATGCTATTTGTCAGAATGGTGCAATTATTGTTAATAATAGATTTGAAATTTTACAAGATATTTCCATTCAACAACCAATGATAGAAGCAATTAAAAATATTGCAGTTAAGTATCGATTGACATTAGTGCCAAATTCAAAATATATTGTCCATAATTCAAGTTGATATTTCAAGCCACTTATTGCCTTCAACAAAAAACATTATTTTAAAATGGAAGATTTTGATACATCACAAAAATATAATAAAATTGTTTTATCAGGTTGTTTCAGAAAAAAATTATTTAAAATATATTTAGAAATGAGAAATACATATCCAAATTTATCTATTAAAACATCAGGCAAAGATTGAATAATTGAAATTACGGATATTAAAGCCACTAAAGGCATTGCATCGTTAGCTGTAGCTAAAATGCTAAATGTAAAACCTAGCAAAAGCGTCCACATTGGTGATTCAATGAATGACACAACAACACTTGATCATTTAGGGGCATTAATAGCTATGGAAAATTCTTCAAAGCATTTATTGGATGTAGCAACTCATATTGGACCTAATTATAAAAGAGGAGGTCTTGCTAAAGTTTTGAGTGGTGAATTTTCTGAAAATCTTTCTAGAAAATCCAAAAATTAATTAATTCTTTGATATATAATTAAAATAAAAATATGGCACCATAGCCAAATGGCCAAGGCATGGGTCTGCAACACCCTGATTACGAGTTCGAATCTCGTTGGTGCCTCCATTTATGCGCTCGTAGCTCAATTGGATAGAGTGCTTGGTTACGGCCCAAGAGGTTGAGGGTTCAAGTCCTTCCGAGCGCGCCATATAATCAGTAATGATTACCTATTATTTAAATATAAAAGGGAAATGTTTTTTATCAATCAATTTTATTGAGATTAGTTTTCTAATAATTTTCTCCATTTTAACTTCATTAAATATAGATTCTTTATTCATAGACATTTTTGTTAATTCAACTAGATTTTTGTAAATAACTTTTTTTGTTTCTTCATCATATCAATCTTTATTCGTTACAAAGTCATTATGATCTACAATTGCGAATCTCTTTCCGGGATACTTTTTAATATCATAATCATAATCAATATATTTAATTGTTTCATCTTCCATAAAAAAAGGTGAAGATAAATTTGCATAGTAATAAAATCCATTTTCCTTAACGGTTAATGTTGCATTAAAAAAATTATTTGTTGAAAAAAATCATAAAATAGGTTCTGTAATAATTCATTTTTGATTTTTAAGTTCCTGAACTTTTGTTTTATTTAATAATACAATTACATAATCTTTTGAAGAACCAACAATTCTTGCACCGTTTCATTGCCTATATAGTGTTCCGTCATATTTATATGCTTGTATGTTTATAAATTCATTGTTTATATTTACCTTACTCATATTGAAATTAATTATAATGGTTTTTTATTTCTTTTTAGTATTATATTAAATATGAGATTAAGAAATAACCCCTTGGCAAATGAATTATTGGAAAAACATAATAGCATCATTAAAAAAATTCCCATTGAACTTGATGAAAATACCATTTTAGAAATCGGTATGGGAAAAGGAGAAATGATTACTAAAATGGCTTTGAATCAACCATTAAAAAAATTTATTGGGATTGAAAAATTTCCAACTGTAATTCTTAAAGCCCTTAAAGTCATAGACGAAAAAAAAATAAGTAATTTAAACATTGTTTGCCAAGACATTTTGAAGCTAGAAAATTCTTTTGAGGGAAAAGCAAAAAGCATTTGATTGACATTTAGCGATCCATGACCAAAAAAAAGACATTATAAAAGAAGATTGACATATAAAAAATATTTGGATATTTATAAAAATATTTTATCTGATGAAGGTATTTTGCTTATTAAAACGGATAATGATTTACTTTATAATTTTTCAATTGAATCTTTGATTGAATATGGAGCTAAAATTATTTATAAAACCACAGATTTATATTCATCAGAAAAAATTGAAAATAACATTCAAAC
>JAGUQV010000105.1 GCA_030154525.1 Mycoplasmataceae bacterium
ATAGTTTGTTTTAAAAAGTTAAATTAAATTATGATCAATTATTCTTCTCACATTATAATTTCTCTACTTTTTTTATTTTTTTCATTTTTAACAAATTTATATATCCCAAAACCAATAACTACCAAGAGAATAGCACTAATAGATAATGTTATAATTAATATTATTGAATTGCTACTTTTTATAACTCCAAATCCAGTTAATGTTAAAGTCAAGATAGGAGACGAACTATCATTAATCATTCCATCAGAATTAAAATAATTTATCATTTCTAATTCAATAATAATTTTCCCATCACTATTTGTCAACCTCTTAACAATCTTTATTTCAAAATCATCAGGAATATCTCCAATAACTTTTGATTTTAAAAAATCAATAATTTCATTATCTGTATAATCATTACCAATAGATTCAAATTTATCATCTATAGTATATTCTTGCTCAATTATTGAAGTAGGGATTATTTTTTTGAATCCAAAGAAAGTCAAATCTACTGGAGTAAAATTATTAGTTTGTTCAACCAAATTATCATCATAATATTTATTTATTGAAGCTGAAAGACTAATTTTTCCTATCAAGTTATTTGCTACTAAATTTTCCAAAATAATATTTGAATCAACCAAGTTACTTGGAGCATATTTTAATAACTCTCCTATTATTATTTTCTTTATGTAATTTTCACCAAAATCACTTGCAAGTATTTCAGTACCCTCAGAAATTTCAAAATCACCACCTACTAAAAATGTTCCTGGTGAAATTCACTGAATATCAGCTCACTGTATATAACTCAATCCAAAACTTGGTTCTGTTCTTTTGAAGTAAATTGACATTTTTGCTCGTTTCAAATTATTGCAACCAGAGAAACCATTTGAATCAATAAGTAATATTTTTTTAGGTAGTTCTATTTCTTCCAAAAGTGAATGATTCATAAATCCGTCTTCAATTTGAATGACCATTGGCGCCATTGTTGATCAATCCATTAGTTTAATAATTGATTTCTTATCTCAACCTATTGATTCCAATACATCAAGCGTTATTGTTGTACTGTTTGTTGGTGAATAAATTCAATTTATATTATCTCATTGATTTTGTGAAAATCCGTATTTACTAGTTTTAGAATTTTTTTTAAGACTATATTTTGCAACAACATTTTTCAAAAATATTGTATTTTCAAACGCATTATCATCAAGAGAAAAATCTTTATCAGGTAAAGTAATTGTTTCTATTGAAGAAGCTGTAAATGCATATGAATCAATTAATTTTAAATTTGAATTTGTATCAAATGTTATTTTTTTAAGCGATTTAGTACTTATAAATGCTGAAGAAAGAATTGCTTCAACACTATAAGGAATATTAATTGATGTAATTGCGGAATGAGAAAATGCTGCACTACCAATTATTACTAGATTTGAATTTTCTTCAAATACTATAGTCCTTAAAACATTTGTAAAAGCAAAACTGGTTGAATCTATTTCAACTATAGATGATGGAATTTCAATATAAACTAAAAAATCATTTAGATAAAATGCTAAGTCGCCAATAATGGTGACATTTGGAGCAAATTTAGCTCAATCACTAAGCGTTATACTGGATTTTTTATGTCAACCTAATTCATTCACATCATAAGGAGTCAAAGTAGTAGCAGAAGTACCATTTGGATTAATTTCCAAATTATTATTTGTATTTTTTTCATTGATAGTTTTAAAATCATTACTTGATGTGAGTGGTAGGGTTATTCCACACACTACTCCCACAGTAATAATTGTCGATAATGACAATAAAATATTCTTTTTCATAAAAATTTATTCCTTTTTTTCTTAAATTTATCATATATAATTAGCTGTTAAAAAACAGGTATATAAATATAGTATATACCAAATAAAAAACACATGATGGAAATATTTAAGTTTTTTTTAAATAGAAATTAAAATACAAAAATGATTTACATTTAAGATTTATTATTAATAATTTATTTTGAAAAGCACTATAATTAAGAGAATTAATTTAAAGAATTAATTGATTAGGAGACAACATGAAAAAGAATATAGAAAGCTTAAAAGATTTGCAAGCATCTTTAATGGTTTTAACAAACAAAATATACAACTTTCATTGAAATATGAAAACCGAGCATTTCTTTTCATTGCATAAAAATACAGAAGATTTATTTGAAGATTTAACTGGATTTTATGATGATGTAGCAGAGAAAATTGTTATGTTAGGAGATTTAGCGATTGGTACATTAAAAGATCAGTTACTTTATTCTAAAATATCTGAAGTAAAGGAAAAAGAATTTGATCAAAAAGAAATATCTAAAATGATTGTAAAAGACTTAACTATAATTATTGAGTTATGTGATAAAGTTGAAGGGACAAATGTTGTTCAACCAATGCTGGATGAAATTTACATGTCAGCAGATAAATGAAGATGACAATTTAGAAAATTAATATAATTAAATATAATTTTAGTGATATAAAAATACCATAGTATCAACTAATGGTATTTTTATTTGAAATTATTTTAATATTTAAATTATATTTTGTTTTCAACTGACATTATTAAATCGCCGGCTTTTACTTTTTGACCATATTTAACTTCTATATTTATTTTCTTAGAAGAATTCAAATCAGGTAAGACAATGGGAGTCATGGAAGATTTAGAATTTTCAATTTCTTTTAAGTCTATATTTGAAATGTGTGATTTAAGATTAACTTTTCCTGGTTGTCCAATAATATCAAAAATATTATCACTATTTTCAACCGTGTCAATTCCAATATGCACAAGAATTTCTGTTCCATCTTTACTTGCAAAGTTATAAGCATGATTAGTGTGAAAAATGTTAACTAAATGTCCATCAACTATCGAATAAACTTTGCTAGAGTGTGGGATCATTGCAATTCCTTGACCAATCAATCCTTGACTAAACAATTCATCTGGAACTTGATCTAAAGAACATATTTCTCCATCAAATGGTGCATAAATATTAAATTTTTTGAAACTTGTTTTTTTGTAAGTATATTCTTTTTTAGCTTCTTCAACAGATCCATGATTACTATTTAAATAATCATTAATTTTTTCAGAAATTATTGTTGCTTCTCCTCCAAAAATAATCTGTAGCGAATTATTATTAATAACCATTCCTTTTGAACCAAGTGCATTAAATGATTCTTTAGATATATTTGATGCATCATTAACACTAACTCTAAGTCTTGTTGCACATGCTGAAACATCTTTCAGATTTTGCTCTCCACCTAGATTTTTAATAATTTCCATTATTCTAACATCTTGACCATTTTTGTTTGTTGATTTCAAATTCTTGTATTCATCTTTTGTAATTAATTTCATAACATTTCCACCACGACCTGGGGTTGATATATTGAATTTCTTAATTAATAAATAGAATGCTCCGAAGGCAAATAAACCTTCACCTGCAGCAAGAACAAATGCTCAGTAAAATCTTGTTCCTTTTAAAACTGGAAGAGCTCCATAAATCATTAAATCAATAAATCCTCTAGCAAAACCTACTCCAACATGTGCTCCAGCCAATTCCATAAACATATATGATAGTCCTGATAATGGAACATATATTAAATAAAATAGTAATGGTGCTGCAAATAAGAAGGTAAATTCCAGTGGTTCAGTAATCCCTGTTAAGAATGCCACCAACATTGATGAACCAACCACTACTGAAACATCACGTCTATTTTTCTTTTCAGACGCAACAATAATTGCTGCTCCAATTCCTAAACAGACTCCTAAATAAGTTGGATAATCTTGTGTGTATCTTCCTGCATAAACTCCGGTATATTGATTAAATCAATCAAATATTGGAATGTTTCCACTTGGAGAGTTAAGATCATTAAATGGTAAAGAATTAATGAAATTTCAAATATTTTGATCTCCTTCAATACTTCCACCATTATTAAAACCATTAAAAGCTTCCATAATTGTTGCTGAATCTTTAACTGAAACTCCAGCTTCTAAAATTCCTGATTCTAATGCGGTACTTGTTAATACTCCACCAAATGGTGTTTGGAAAGCTAAAACAATTGGAATATGATGTAATCCGAAAGGCATTAATGCTCTTCCTAAAATTCCATACAATAGTCCGCCTGTTCCGCCAGGAGCACCTTGAATTCCTTCACCCATTTTTAGAATAATTAATCCAATTCAAGGTCAAAATATTAAAAATGCTGTCGATAATAAAAACATAACCGGAATTAAAACTATTGGCACTAATCTTATTCCGGAAAAGAAATCAAGTGCTTTTGGAACTTTTAATATTGAAACTCTATTAAAGATAAATGAAGTCAATAAACCAACAACAATTCCTCCAAAAATAGAAGTCTGAATTGTTGGTAAACCTAACTGACTTGTTGACATTCCTGTTATTTCTGTGTGGAATCACATTATTGATTTCATTTTTCCATCTGCATCAAATTGCAAGAACGCTAATTGAGATGAACAAAAAACTAGATAAGCAATTGCTGATGCAAAACCGGAAGCGCCCTTATCTTTTGAAAACGTTATTGTTATGGCAATACAGAATAAAATTGGAAGATTGCCAAAAATTACATCAGACATTCCCTTAAAAATATTGGCAAAAATAACACCTACTTCAGTAGTGACATTAGCTCCAATTGCTCCACCAATTCCTAATAATAATCCGGCAATTGGTAAAATTGCAATCGGAAGCATTAATCCTCTTGATAATTGATCAAAAAATGATTTTGCTCTACCTTTATTTTTTCTATTATCATAAGCTTGATAAAATTTAGTTGATTTTATAGATTTAATATTCATTTAATTCACTTCCAAATAATTATAAAATCTTTTTGTGATTTCTTTTGGTCTAGTAATTGCAGAACCAACAACAACTCCTGAACACCCTAATTTAAACAATTCACTAACTTGTTTCGGTTCCCAAATACCGCCTTCTGCAATAATAGGAATTGAAGTTAATTCTAATATTTCTCTAATAAATTCATAATTATTTGAAATATTATCTAAGCCTTTTGTTTCCTTTGTATAACCTCTTAGAGTTGTACCTATTAAATCAAATTTCAACTCAATTGCATTTAATACATCATCTTTATTTGAACAATCAGCCATCAATAATATTTCTGGATATTTATTTTTGACATATTCTATTATAGTTATTAAATCATCTGCAGGCCTTATTCTAGTTGTTGCATCCATCGCAATACATTTAACACCAATATTAATTAATTCTTCAATTTCTCTAATTGTACCTGTTATTATTACCTCAGAATTATCATATTGTTTTTTAATCAAACCAATTATTGGTAATTTGGTAATTTTCATAATTGATTCAATATGATCAACTTGACTTAATCTTAATACTTGTGCACCTCCTTCAATAACTGATTTTGCAACCAATGTAATTGCTTCAACATTATTTAAAGGTTCTTGGTCAACAGCTTGACAAGAAATAATTAATTTTTTATTAATATTTTGTAAAAATTTTTTCTTACTCATAATGCTCCTTATTTTGACAATAATTATTTTATTATCTAATTAATAATAATATTCCTTTACAAAAATGAATATTTATTTATAGAATAATTCCCAAAGAATCTATTAAAATATGGATTACTTATATTAAGTAGTTAGAATTTTTCCCACATTTTTAATAATTCATGCTCTTTATTAACATTATTTTTTAATAAAGAATATATTTCTAAAAAGATCGCATCTGCAACAACTATTTGAGATATTTTAGAACTAGTAGCAACTATTCTATTATCTTTTTTAAGATCCATTAAATGAATTTTAAAATCAATATTTTCAACTTCATCATTCTGTGCTGTAATTAGTAAAGTTTTGGAATTAACATGTTTTGCTGCTTTATTAAGAAAAATTACTTCCTTAGTTATTCCTGTTTTTGAAAAACAAATCAATAAATCTTCTTCATTAAAATTGCTTATTTTTAAAATTGAATTATGAATATCATTGGAAGCCGCGATATTTAATCCAATTTTTTGTAAATTATTGGCTAATTCCAAAGCAGCTAAAAATGATGATCCGACTCCGAAAGTAATTATTTTCTTTGAATTATAAATTTTAATACATATTTTTTGAAGATTATCAAGATCTAAATTGGTAAGTGTTTCATTTATTGCAAAATTATTGTATGATTTTAAATTACTTATTCTATCCTTCAATAAACTATCTGGATTGATGTTATATGAAAATTCATTTTTAGTTAATTGTTCCTTAACAAACAATTTCATTTCCATCAAATTAGCAAAACCCAACTTTTGTGAAAGCCTTGATATTGAAGACTTAGATGTAAATAATATTTTAGAATAATCAACAATATTTAACAATAAAAAATTATTAGGATTGGTATTTATTTCCTGAATAATTTCTTTTTCCAAATCACTAAAATGTTCTTCAGTTTTTATGATTTCATTTATCTTCATTTGTTTAATTATATATTAAGTAAGTAAATATTACATTTGTATATTATCTTTTTCAAAAGGATTACATTATTTTTCAATTCATAATATATAATTAAAAAAATAATTGTATTCTGTAATAGATATATTTAATAAGCAAAAGGAATTTGGTATCAATGGAAGAAATTAGAGTTCAAAAATTAATATCACAGGCTGGAGTTGCTTCTAGAAGAGAAGCTGAAGAATTAATTAAAAAAGGTAAAGTCAGCATTAATGGAAAAATTGCAATTATAGGTCAAAGAGCATTTGCAACAGATGAAATTTTTGTTAATGGGGTTGCACTTCCAAGAGCTCAAGAGCTAAAGTATTATATTATTAACAAACCCAAAAAAACTATTTGTACTTTAAAAGATAATTTTAATCGTACAATTATCACTGATTTAATTGATGATAAAGACTACATATATCCAATTGGAAGGCTTGATTACAATACAACAGGAGTTCTAATCTTAACAAATGATGGAGAATTGGCAAATAAATTGGCTCACCCAAGTTTTGAAGTTGTTAGAAGGTATCGTGCCAGACTTGATTATAAACTTGAAAAAAATGAACTTGTTTTTTTAAATGGTGATAACGTCATTGTAAACGGAAAACTTTCTAAACAAATTGTTGAATTAATTGAAAGCAAAACATACTTAGTGACATTAAGAGAAGGTTCTTATCATCACATTAAAAAAATATTTGAACTTGTTGAAAGAGAAGTTGTTGACCTTAAAAGAATTGAATTCGCTGGATTGACGGTTGAAAAATTAATGGTTGGTGAATATCGTAAATTAAAATCAACTGAAATCAGAGGATTAAAAAAATTAGTGGGAATGGAAAAATAGTCATGAAGTTTAAATATATACCTGGGATGAGACCTACACCAATGCTGATGTATTATCAAAATATTGAAAAAACTTCCTTCAATGAACAACAACATATATATAAAATGGGTGATTTTACTGAAGATTTCCATCACATATGAAATATGGGATCTTATTTTATTTATAATGATAGGCTAGAAATAATAGCTTATAGAATATCTAATGAATACAATTTTTTATGGTTGTTGAGAATTTTAAATAAGCCAATAATAATTAATTTTAACGATGATTTTATTGAAAACTATCAAAATTTTTTTAATGAAGTTAAAGACGAATTAATAACTATGTAAATTAAAACAAATAAAAAGTTATAATTCTATTAATTATGAAGTTTATTGATCAGTCAACATTAGAGGTAATCGCCGGTAGAGGGGGTAATGGTATTGTTTCTTTCCGTCGAGAAGCTCGTGTTGCTTTTGGGGGACCTGATGGTGGAGATGGAGGCAATGGAGGTTCTGTTTATTTTCAAGGTTCATCTGGAATGAACACTCTATTAGCATTACATATAATGAAACATGTTAGAGGTGAAGATGGTGAATCTGGTGGACCAAAAAATATGTATGGCGCTAGAGGAAAAGATTATATTGTTAATGTACCATTTGGAACGTTAGTTTTTGAAGGAGAAAAACTTCTTCACGATATTGTAGATGATCAAAAATATTTAATTGTTAAAGGTGGCCGTGGAGGTCATGGTAATACTAGATTTAAATCATCAAAAAATAGTGCTCCAAAAATTTCTGAAAATGGAACATTTGGAGAAACTAAACATGTTAGACTGGAATTAAAAGTAATGGCAGATATTGGATTAGTTGGAAAACCATCTGTTGGAAAATCAACACTACTAGGAATTCTTTCAAATGCAAAACCAAAAATTGCTGATTACCATTTTACAACTTTGGTTCCACAACTTGGATTAGTACAACATTTTGATAAGTCTTTTGTAATTGCTGATTTACCTGGATTAATTGAAGGAGCATCGCTAGGCAAGGGTCTTGGGACTCGATTTTTGAAACACATAGAAAGATGTAAGGTTATAGCTTTTATTCTTGATTTTGGTGATTTAGAAAGAAATCCGATTGATGAATTTGAAATCTTAAAAGAAGAATTAAATTCATATAATTTAAAGTTATTAGACAAATCTTTTTTAGTTGTAGCAAACAAAATGGACTTACCTGATTTTGAAAAAAATTATAAATTATTTTCAAAAAAATATAAAGATTTACCAATTGTAAAAATTTCAGCAATTAAAAAAGAAAACATTGATAAATTAAAGGAAGAGATGTACCAAACATATTTAACCGCTAAAAACATTGTTCTAGAAGAGCAAAAAGATGAATTGTTTATTACATTAGAAGATGACTTTAAAATTACAAAACTATATGAAGGAATGTTCGAGATAGAAGGTACTACAATTGAGGAAATATACAATAAAATACCTTTAACTACATATGATAATATTATTAGATTTAACAAAAAGGTTAAAGACATAGGTCTTTGAAAAGCTTTAATAAACGAAGGAATTGAAAAAGGTGATACAGTTAGAATATTGGGTTATCAATTCACTTGAGAAGATGATGGACTATAGGTAAAACACAATATTAAATTTAAAAAATTAATTAATATATAATATATTATTATATTAAAAAATTATGAAAATATAAATTAAATAAAAGGTTGTTAGAAAATATGAAAAAAATGAAATACAAACATGTTGTTGCTATTAGTGGATTAGCCATAACATCTCTAATTATTTCTCCATTAATTATTGGACGAAACAATAATAAAATAGTAAATGAAAAAGTTTCACAAAAATTAAGTTTGAATACTTTAAGTTTGGATATTGCAAATTCAATTACTGTTGGAAATCCTGATATTGTAAAAGAGAAAAATGTTACAGAAATTAGAACTATGTTAGAAACAAAATTGATGACTCAAGAAATTTTAGATCAATTATCAATTATAATACCATCAGGAATTCTGCCTGCGGATGTTTCTTTTAAGCAGATTAACATTGATAATTTATTTAAAGTTAGCTTTACAATAAATTATCAAACTTTTTCAAAATCAACAAGTGATCATTTAAATGCTACTCCTTCTGATCAAGAAATTGTCAATATTATTTCTATTTCAAATACCAATATTTTGAGTAGTGAAAACAATATTTTTATTCAAAATATTTTGGAAACAAACCCAATGACTGAAAGTGTTTTAAATACACTTTCTATTTTTATTCCATCTGAAATAGATCCTTCAAAAGTATCTTTCAGAAAGATTGATATTAATAACATATTCAAAGTATCTTTCACTATTTACTATAATGGAGTGGAAAAAAATGTTTCAGATTACTTAAAGGCTGCTGCTACAGATTTAGAAGTTGCTAACTCAATAACAATTACTAATCCAAACGCCCTAGTTCACTTAGATGTAAATAGTATTAGAAATTTATTGGAAGTTAGTCCAATGACAGTAGACATTCTGAATCAACTTTCAATTAATATGTTGGAAGGAACAATTCCAGGAAATATTTCGTTTACTGATATTAAAATTGATAATCCTTTTAAAGTAATTTTTGTGATTAATTATAATGGAACAAGTAAAACAAATACAAATTTTTTATCATCTACTCCGCATGATAAAGATGTTGCTAATCTAATTTTTGTTGAAAATCCAGACATCATAAGTGGTAAAAAAGTTTCAGAAATTGAAGCAATATTAAATACACCCATAATTACGCAAAATATCTTAAACCAATTGTCTATTAGAACTCCGGATGGAATAACATATAGTAATGTTAGTTTTACATCTATAGATACCACCAATCCTTTTAAAGTAACTTTCATTATCAATTATAATGGTGTAGAAAAAGATAAAAGAGATTTTTTGAATGCTTCAGCTAATTCATCAGAAGTTGTAAATTCAATAATAATTAATGATAACGATTCATTAAAAACAGAAAATGTTATTGCAATTAGAGGAATTTTAGAAACTAGACCAATGACTCAAGATGTTTTGAATAGGCTTTCAGTAAAATTACCTGATGGTGGTGAAGTTGCAAAAATCACATTCAGGAATATTAATATCACAAACTTATTTAAAGTTACTTTTACAATCTATTATAATGGTGTGGCTAAAAGTACACAAGACTTTTTAAATGCAACACCTGGAGATCAAGATATAGCAAGAGGAATTATTATTCAAGATCGAAATATTTTGAAAGATAAAAATGCTGCGTACATTCAAAGTCGTCTTGAAAATGAAATTATCACAGAGGACATTTTAAATGAAATGTCAATAAAAATTCCTGAGGGTATTGATATAAAATTAATTACATTTGAAGCATTTGACACTAGTACTTTATTTAGAATTTCTTTTATTATCAATTATAACAATGTTCCAAAAGACACATTAGATTGATTGAATACAACTTCAACTAATGAAGAGATCGCAAATCAATTTGTACTTGAGGATATTGATATTTTAAAAGATAAAAATGTTACTACAATTAGAAGTATGTTAGAAACTAAACCAATGACTCAAACTATTTTAACTCAATTAGGTATAAAATTAGCAGATGGGGTTTATGCATATAAAATCTCATTTACAAACATTAATATTGATAATTTATATAAAATATATTTCACAATTAACTATGATGGAGTTGCAAAAAATAGTCAAGATTGATTAACAGCAAGTCCTAGCGATGAAGAAGTTCTTAGTGAAATGATTGTTAAGAATGTAAATATTTTGAGCAACAAAAATAATAAGTTTATTGAAAATTTATTGACAACTGAATTAATGACTGAAGATATTCTAAATCAATTATCAATAACTATACCCATTGGAATAAGCATTTCTAAAGTTTCTTTTAGTAATATTAAAATCGAAAATCCGCTTAGAATATTTTTTACAATTAACTATAATGGTGTACCAAAATCAAAAGAAAATTGATTAAATTCAACGGCCACAAATCAAGAAATAGCTGAATCAATAACCATTACTAATACATCAATTATGGATAATAAGGATGTTAACGAAATTAAAGAAATTCTTGAAATCAAACCAACAACATTAAAAATACTATCGTCTCTTTCAATAGTGTTATATGAGGGAGTTGATTATTCAAAAGTTTCGTTCACTAACATTAACATTGATAATTTATCTAAAATTAGTTTTACAATAAATTATAATGGTGTCCCAAAAGAAAATATTGACTTCTTGAGTGCAAAAATTAACCCTAATGAAGTTTTAGAATTAGTTTCTATAGGTGATGTTGATGTCTTAAAAAATGAAAGTATGAATCACATCACTGACATTTTAAGAACAAGCAACGTTACCTTAGAAGTATTAGATCAGCTTTCATTAAAAATACCTGATTGAGCTGATGCAAGCAAAATTTCTTTTACAAACATTAAAACAGTAAGTATAACTAAAATATCTTTCAATATAAATTATAATAAAGTGCAAAAGAAAGATCCTGACTTTTTATCAATGACTGCAACAGATCAAGAAATTGCCAATTTAATAGTTATGACTGATTCAAATATTATGAAGGATAAAAACATGGATTTTGTTATCAAAATTTTGACTGAAAATCCTATTAGTTTAGAAACACTAAATAAACTTTCTATCCAAATTCCTGAGGGGTCAGACATTACTAAAATTTCATTTGATAGCATTAATTCAAATGACACTTCAAAAGTTTCATTTAATATTAGTTATAATGGTTTTAAAAGTGAATCTAGGGTTTCTTTGAATGTAACAACTAATCCTGGAAGTTCATCTAATGTTTTATTGATTTCTGGGATTTCTGGAATGAGTGTGGTGC
>JAGUQV010000103.1 GCA_030154525.1 Mycoplasmataceae bacterium
AACAACTTACTTTGAATCTGGAAATTTAAAAATTAGCTCAAAAGGTGAAGTTATGGGTTATGCTGATGAAGGTCATAAGCAATTTGGTTCATTAATAATTAATGAAAAATATGAAGGTGTGACAATTAAGCATATTGCTTCTAGAGCATTTGATGGTCAGACAGGAATTGATGAAATTATTTTACCAAAAACATTGGTTAGTATTGGAAATTATGCATTCCAAGATATAAAATCACCGGTAAATTATACTAGTGACCATGATCCATTAATTCCAATTGAATGAGATTTATCCCACTTAATAGACTTAGAATCAATAGGTGAAGGGGCTTTTCAGGGAAAAAATAACAAACAAACTTTGTCGTTTAATTTGAAAAATTTGAGCAAACTAAAGATAATTGATTATTATGCATTTTATTCTAGAAATATTTCTTCTATTAATTTTGAAGGAGTGACTAAATTAGAAACTATTGGGGGGGGTTTTTTATAAGAGTCAACTAACTTCAATTGATATTCCTAATTCTGTGACAAGTATTGGAGATAGTGCTTTTTCACGCAATAAACTTACTTCCATTGATATCCCCAATTCTGTAACAACTATTGGGGAGTGGGCTTTTTCAAGCAATCAACTTACTTCAGTTGATATTCCTAATTCTGTGACATTTATTGGGGGGGGCTTTTTCAAGCAATAAACTTACTTCAGTTATTATTCCTAATTCTGTAACAAGTATTATAAAGGGGGCTTTTGAAAGGAACAACCTTACTTCAATCAATATTCCTAATTCTGTAACAAGTATTGAGGATAATGCTTTTAAAGATAATCCATTTACTGATAATTCAAAAATAATTTTGCCTGCTCAATTCAATACAGCTAGTGAGCGCTTAAGAATTGGAATAACTTTACCTTTAGATGCAAATAGTCCAACTAATTCTTCAAAAATTGAAACACTTTTCACAATACCAGATAACAAAAGATATTAATTAATAAAATATCCTACATATGAAAGATAACTCTAATGAGTTTATTTCATTATTATATGATTTTAATGAATCATTATCTGGTAATAATAAAAACATTATTTATGATAAACCAACACTTAAAAACTTAATAGAATCAAGTACAT
>JAGUQV010000088.1 GCA_030154525.1 Mycoplasmataceae bacterium
ATTAAGAGCCATTCCAAAAGTTCCAGACCCGAAGTCTAGCAATTCGCCCAACTTAACATTATCCAAACCTGAAACTAATGCAATACCATCACCGATGGATAAAATTTCGCCCACTTCTGTTGTTTGAATAACTGATGAGTATGTTTTAATTTGTTTTTTTATAACTGCTGATATATCACTTGCTTTTAATCCCATTATTTGGTACCTCTCAATGCTTTCCTAATTTCTTCTAGTTCTGAAATTACTGAATTTTCAATAATGGAATTACCGATAACTATTTTTATTCCAGAAATTAATTCTTTATCTAATAAATTTTTTAAATTTACTTCATATTTTTTCTCTTCAGAAATTTTATTTTCTAATTTCTCAATTGTCTGTTTTGACAATAAGGAAGATGAATAAACTATTCCCTCTTTTATTTTCAAAGTTTCATAACAATACCTAATAAAAATAGATAGTATTTTATTGATTGATTTGAATTTGTTTTTTGAAGCTAGCAATTTTAAAAAATTTAAAAAATTTACTGATAATTCGTTAAATGTTGAAGAAATTATTTTATCTTTTTCAGAGGCTTCTATTGAAGAAGCATTAAGTATTTTTATAAAATCATAATTATCTTCATTTAAAAATATTAACGAAAGTGTTTTAGCTTGATCAAGATATTCCTCTATTTTATTTTCATCTTTTGCAATAGAAAATAAAGCTAACGAATATCCAATAGAGTTTTCATCTTTATACATTATTTACCATTAATATAACCATTTAAATATTCTTCAATCTTTTCTTTGTGAACATTTTCCGAAATAATTTTTTGAGAAATAATCATTGCCACATCAACTATGTCATTATTTCTTGTTTCTGCAATTTTCTCTAACTTAAAATTTATTGAAATATTTGCTTCTTTGATCAATCTATCAGCTTCTTTTTTTCCCTCAGTAATATAATGTTCTTTCAAAATTTCTGATTCCTTTTGTGATTTTGAAATTATTTCAATAGCCATTAATTTTGATTTTATTAATTCATCATTTGCAAGAGATTTTATTTCAGCTGATTCTTCATTTAAAATGATAGAATCATCTATATTTTTTTGAATAAAATCATGTCTTTTTTTCATCATTTTTTTGACAGGTCCATAAAACAATTTAGATAAAATAATTAGTGTGACAATAAATGCACCAATCGTTGCTAGCATTACATACAAAGAAGGAAATAGGCCTTCTATTATACCTCCAATATCACCAACATTTGGAGCTCTATTTTCAAACATATATATATTTATTCCATTCATAAAATACCTATTTTATACTTCTACGCTACAGTTGTTGCATTATAAACAAATACAAGCAATATTGCTATAACAAATGCATAAATAGCAGCTGATTCAGTAATCGCTAATCCCATAATTAACATTTTTCTAATTTTTGCTTCAGCTTCTGGATTTCTTCCAACAGCCTCGACAGCCTTACCTGTTGCATAACCTTGTCCTAAACCAGTTCCAACAACTCCCATTATTGCTATTCCTGCTCCCACAGCAACAAGCCCATATTTCATATTATCCATATTTTTCTCCTTTTAATTTAAAATAGATGATTTGCTATTTTTTCTGTTTTATTTTGTTTTTTTCTATTTTTAATTTCTTTTAATTCTTCTCCTGCTTCCACTTCAGTTGATCAATAGATACAAGTCAATAAAGCAAATATATATGATTGTATTAGAGATCCAAATAAATCAAAATACATATGAAATCAAGGTGCTACAATCATTCCTAACAAATTAACTTGACCAATAATTGGTATCATTCCTCATATAGTACCAGAAAGTAAATAAATTAGAAACATTAATATTGAACCACCAAGAATATTACCATATATCCTAAACGAAATGGAAACCAAGGGTGAAAATTGACCTATTCATTCTATTGGGTTTAAAAACTTTTTAAAATATGATAATCTTTGGTGCATAATTCCAAATGCATAAATTCCTAATCATGATACTATCGACAATATTAATGGTATTGAATACGAAGATGCTATCGGTTCTAAAGCAATGAATCCAGACGTATTTCCGACTATCATAAAAGTTATTAAAGTGAAAATATATGGTGCTACATGGTCTATTCTACCTTCTGTTGTAGAAGTAAATTCTGATTGGAATACACCAACATATTGTTCAGCTATTAGTGCAATTCCCTTTGGAGATTCATTAGGTTTAACTTTTTTAACCTTAAAATAAACAACAATAGAAATAATCGAAAGAACAATGACAACGTAAATTAAAGTTACCAATTGAGGTTGAACTCAATCAAATAGGTTTTTAGCTAATTGATCCATCTTTTACCTTTCTTGTTTTTATTTTGTTCATTATATAAATTGAAATATGATAAAGAACTATTGAAAATGGAAATGTGAATAAACCTCCAAATAAAGTGAAAAAATTAATTATTCCGTCAATGCTAAAATTTCCATTGTTATGATTATCAACAAAAAAACTATTTAAATATAATATTAAAATTAAGAATCCCCCTAATAAAATTGAAATTGAAATAAATTTTAACATTGATATAATGAATGTTTTTCTAAATGTTCTTTTAGTACAAAGTAACTTGCTAAAAAAAACACTATTTATAAAAAAGAGAACTATCGATATACCTGAACCTATCAAAAACCCTAATAAATATGTATAAGTGATAACAGAATAAATCGCAAATACAACTGAAACAAGAATTACTAATATTGCTCATGTTTTGAAGATGTTTTTTTCAAGATTAGTATAATTCATAAATATCACAGGTAATTAAAATTACCTATTACTATTCTACTCCTAATTTTTTTATAATTGTCTAAATATAAATAATTATATTGCTAAGCAAATAGTCCTGATCTAACTTCATCACTTTTTTTCTTAGAAATTAATATTTCAATTACTTTTAAACCTAATTCTAGCGAAGAAGAAGGTCCTCTTCCTGTAATGTATTTACCATCAACCATCACAACTTGATCGCTAACTCTATTTGGACATGCTGATTTTTCAATACCTTGAATTGGGTAAGAAACATATTTCTTATCAGTTAATAATTTTGCATCACAAAGTGCATTTGGAGAATCACACATAGAAATAATATATTTATCATTATCTATAAAATCCTTAACAACATTTAAGGCGATTTGATTAACTCTAAGTTCTTGTGCAGCCTCTCCACCTGGAATAAATATTGCATCATAATCCTTAATATCATAAGTAGATACAGTCATAATAGAACCAATTTTATTTGATCCAAAAATATTCGTTTTTTCATTTGGATTATAGTAAGTTATTTTTTCAAGTTGTCCAGAATTATTAAGTGTTGATATAACACCAACCAATTCTATATCCTGATATTTTTCTAAAACAAGTGTTAGTATTTTCATATTTTCTCTTTTCCATCATTATTTTATAATTTGTAATTCAATTATATTACATTAATGGAGATAATATTTTAATTAAAAGTTTTTTGAATAAGTTTTTTATTGATCCTGGTTTTTTCAAAATTGGCAGTAGTAGTGTGGATTTTTTCTTATAATCATCAAAGATATCATTCATTTCTTTAATAACATCACCTGATAAAAAATTTAATGATTCATAATTAGAATAGAAAGTTCTCATATCTCAATTAATTGTACCTATATAGCCATAAGTATCATCGAATGTTCCCATTTTTGAATGAATAAACATGTTTTTTAACTCATATACTTTTGCCCCACTCAAAATTAAATCATTTAAATATATTCGTGTAGCCTCCAAAATATACCTTTTGTCTGCAAGTCCAGGAACAAAGATTTCGATATCAACACCTTCAAGAAGTGCAAACTTAAATTGTTCTATTATTTTTTTAGATGGTATAAAATAAGGTGTTGCTATTCTAATTCTTTTATTAGAAAAAGAAATACAATTAATTAAAGATTTTTCTAAAATGTATTCACTAACGTTTGGACCTTCTTCCAAAAAAAGAGACTGAGAATTAGTTGCTTCATTTTTTTGTTTGGTGATATATTTATTAGTATCAAGTTTTTCATTTTTGAACTGTGCTCAATCAAATAAAAATAATTGAGAAAAATCATTACAAGTATCTCCGGTTATTTTTACATTTATATCAACTCAATATCCATATTTTTTATCAAACGAAGAATACTCATCGCTGATATTCATTCCACCAGTATAACCAATAATACCGTCAATAATAAAAATTTTCCTATGCAACCTAAATGATTGTTTCATATTGATGAAAGGAAAATTTATTTTATTAAATATCTCAATTTTAATTCCTTCTCGTTTCATACTTGATATTTCATCATCACTAAATGATCACTTTCCAAAATCATCAATTATCATCCTCACTTCAACACCTTCATTAATCTTCTGTATTAAAAGTAATTTCAATTCTTCATATATTTCTGACAATTTTATAATATATAATTCAATATGAATATATTCTTTAGCATTTTTAATATCCTGAAAAAGTGATTCATATGCCTCAAAACAATGCTTATATATTTTAACATTTGAATTTTTTCAATTTCTTTTTGTTAATGACGACATTTTATTTTTAAAATAATTTGTTTCATTACTATTTTCCACATGAAAACTTAAATTAGAATATAACTTAAATTGTTTTTCATATTCTATTCTAGAAAATTCCGTTTTTTCTTTCCTTCCAAAAAAGATAAAACATATATGACCAACAATTGGAAAAATAATGATAAAAATTAATCAAGATATTTTACTTTCAAAATTTCTTTCGGTAAGAAAAATTCAAATTGAAATAATTATATTTAAAAAATAAACTACTCCAACAACAAGCATAAAATAATCTAAATCAACTTTACTAACAATAAGCAAGGAAAATACAATTAGTAATATCGATAATAACATTATCATTTCAATTATTCAACTTATGTTTTTCTTCATTAGGATTATTATATTTTATTTACTTCAAAAAAAGCAAAAAAAAATGGCGGGGAAGAGAGGATTCGAACCTCCGCGGGGATTGCTCCCCCTACATCCTTAGCAGGGACGCCTCTTCGGCCTCTTGAGTACTTCCCCATTTTTAATTTATATTATATCAAACAATTAAATCAAATAAAAAGTTTTATATCAATAAAGTTAACATTAGTAAAGTAACTCCGAAAAATATTAATGTAGATAAGGCATCAATAAGTGTTGTTAAAACTGGTGATGCCATGACTGCTGGATCTTTCTTAAATTTTGATCCTAACATTGGAACAACAGTTCCAACAATCTTAGACAATACAATGACAACAAAGAGAGCTATAGATGCTGCTGCAGATATTACTAGAAAGAAATCCTTGTCTTCTCCTAACAGTTCACCAGTAATTAAGTAATAAATCATTAATCTTAAAAAGTTGGCAAACATCAAAATGGTACCTAAAATTAAACCTACTTTCAGTTCTTTAAAAACCACACTTGAAAATTTAAGGCTCTTTAATTCATTTAATGCAATTGATCTTGTAATTGTTGAACTTGCTTGGGAACCAGCATTTCCTGCTGAAGAAGAAATAACTGGAATTATTGATAAAATACCTGCCAATAAAACTGTTGAACTTAATACAACATCAAATTTATATTTTTCTAAAAAACCTGCTGTTATTTCTGAAAACGAATCTATTATTACTTGTGACATCGTTGCACCAATCATCAACATTAAAAGTCAAAAAATTCTACTTTTAGCAATTGATAATATTCTAGCTTTAGGATAGGGAACTACCTCTTTTGAACTAATACCAGAACCTTTATAAATATCTTCTGTTACTTCTTCATTAATAATATCAATTACATCATCATGTGTTAACATACCTAATACAACATTATTTTTATCAACAACTGGTAAAATCGGCAATAGTTCGGAAACAAATATTTGAGCTGCTGCTTCTTTATCTTGTAATGTTGTTACACTTTCAATAGGTTTGATATTTTCAATAATTAATTTCTCTTTTTGTGAAAATACTATTTCCTCCAAGGTAACACTTCCTAGTAATTTACTTTCTTTATCTACAACAAAAAATATTTGAGAAATTTCTGATTCTTCTCTTTTTTCTTTTATCTTTTGTAAGGCAACCTTGTTAGTATATTTATTTTTTAATAAAATAATATCAACAGACATAATTGAACCGACTTGGTTTTCATTATATTTTAGCAACTCATTAACTTTACTTCTCGTTTCCTTATTAACAGTCAAAAGAACAGTTTTTGATAAGTAACTTGGTAATTCTTCAATAAGATCAGCAATTTCATTTGTATATAATTCATTAATAATCAAAGAAGTTTCTTTTTTTGTTAAATTCTTAATTATATTTTCTTGCATCTCTTCATCTAGATGCGAAAAAACTTCAGATGCTTTTTCTGTTTTTAAAAATCTAAAAAATAAAATTGCCTCAATTTCAGAAAGGTTTTCTAATATTTCTACAATTTCTGACATCGTAGATTGCTCAGAAAGTTTACGAATTGAGTCAATGTCTTTAGATTGAATTAATTCTTTTACATTATTAAAATTTGAGTTGCTTGACATATGACCCCTTTTCTTATACTAATTACAAAAATAATAAAACAAAAATTAGTCGCGCAGAAAAAATATTAATTTTTCTTGAAATTCATTCATATCAACTTTTGTAAAAGCTGAATTTTTGGCAATTGTAACTC
>JAGUQV010000092.1 GCA_030154525.1 Mycoplasmataceae bacterium
AAGTTACCAAATTAACTAGCAAGATTTTAAAAATGCGATAAAAAGAGGGTGTGGGTTTAAAGTGGTTGAATTAAATTCAGGGTGGTATTGTGTTCCTAAGTAGAATTTTTTATTTTTTACTTCACATGTTTCAATCAATCCAGTTAAATTATCAAATCCTGAAAATGAAAAATCATTTTTTTCCAACTGGTTAGAATACTCTTTATTTACTTCATATCTATGGCGATGCCTTTCCTTTGCGCTTTCTTTTCCATAAACTTCTCTAAATAGAGTATCCTTTTTAAACTCGACTGTTGACTCACCCAATCTCAAAGTTCCACCTAACATATCATCTCCCTTGTTAATTAAGTGAAAAATCATTGTTCCTGTTTCACAAACCTCTGATGAATTGGCATCCTTATAACCAATTAATCTTGCTTGAGCAATTGTCATTACTTGCATTCCTAAACAAATTCCAAGAGTTGGAATATCATTTTCTCTCGTATACAGAGCAACTTCAATTTTGCCTTCAAATCCTCTTAACCCAAAACCTGGTAAAATCACAACACCATCTAATTGGCTTAATTTAGAACTAACATTTTGGGCATTTATCTCTTCAGATGAAATTCATTTTATTTTTAAATCAATACTTTGATGAATAGATGAAATGAATAGAGCTTCATTTACTGACTTATAAGCGTCCTCAAAAGTAGTATACTTACCTACCATACCAATTGTAACTTGCTTATTTTTTGGTTGATTAATTTTATTTACAAAATTGGTCCACTCTTCATGATTGGGATTTTTATCTTTCATTTTAAAATGTTTCATGATATTTTTGGCTAAATTTAGTGATTCCAAATATAAAGGAATTTCATAAACACTTTCAACATCATGCAAAGGAATAATATTTTCCCTAGATAAAAAGACTGATTTGGAAATTTTTTCACATATTTCAACAGGTAATTTATTATGAGCTCTCAAAATAATAGTGTGTGGTTTAATACCCATTGATAGCAATGATGATATTGAATATTGAGTTGGCTTAGTCTTAAAGTCTTTTGATGTTTCTAAAAAAGGAATGTAAGTGGTATGAATATAATGTGTAATTTCACTATTAAATGATCCAAACTCAGCTATAGCTCTAATAAAAGCTGTGGATTCCATATCACCAACAGTTCCACCAATTTCAATTATTAGAAAATCTGGATTGTGCTTTTTGGCAGTATTAACTATTATGTCTATTATTTCATTTGTAAAATGCGGAACTATTTGAACAGTTTTTCCATGATAATGACCGCTTCTTTCTTTGTCAATTAAATTTTGAAAAATTTTTCCAGAAGTAAAATTTGAATCCTTAGTTAATTTTTCGTCAGTGAATCTTTCATAATGACCTAAATCTAAATCAGTTTCTCCACCATCTTGTGTTACATAAACTTCTCCGTGCTCATAAGGAGAAAGAACTCCCGGATCTAAATTTAAATAAGGGTCTAATTTTTGGACAAATATTTTAAAACCCCGAGCCTTTAAAATATTAGCAATAGATGCTGCAACAATACCTTTTCCGATGCCTGAGATGACACCACCTGTAACAAAAATAAATTTTGTTCTTCCATCAAATTTATTCATAATTTTCCCTTAACCAAATTTAAAAATTTTATTACTATTTATAAATAATAACACTTTATGTTATGAAAATTTATCATTTATTTATAATCATAATGAAAAAATGTATTATAAGGGGTTTTCAATGTAACCAACAAGCACCTGAACATTACCAATTATTTCAATCTTACTATTGTGAGTAATTATAAAAGCGGTTCCTTTTTTAATTAAACGCCCTTCAACAATCCCTTCTCCTTCAATGACTAAACATTCTAATCAATATGCGTTTGGATTAAAAATAATTTTTTTATCTCTAATTGTATATCTATCTAATTTAAATATATCAGAGTCAATAATTAATCCATCATGACCATTAATAACTATTAAGTTATCATTTACTTTAATAGTTTTTAACGAGTCCTTAATGTGAAGTTCTCTTTTATTGCCATCTTTTTCAATTCTATTATAGTCAAATAATCTAAATGTCAAATCTGATGATTGTTGAATTTCATATGTTAAAATACCTTTTGTGATTGCATGAATTGTCCCAGACGGAACATAAAATACATCTCCTTTTTTAACATCAACATAATTTAAAAATTTATCTCATTCATTGTTATCAATATATTTTTTTATTTTATTAATATCTTTTTCTTTTGATCCATAAACTAATTTTGAATTTGGAGGACAATCAAGAATATATCAACATTCTGTCTTGCCAAGTTTACCAAAATTCTTCATCGCATAATCATTGTCTGGATGAACCTGAACACTCAAATCATCATTTGCATCAATGATTTTTGTTAATAAGGGATATGGTCCATTAAAATTACCAAATAGTTCTTTATTGTTTTCAAAAACATTACTTAATTTTTTTCCATCGAAAAAACCAAAAATTACTGTTGATTCTTTATCATTTAAAGTGCTAATCATCAAAGCTTCGCCAATTATTTCAGAACCTAAATACCCAAATTCCTTTAATTTATTGCCGCCTCATATTTTATAGTCAAAATAGGGGTGTAAAAAAATAACTTTTTTTTCCATTAGACACCAAATTTCATTTTAATATTATAACTTATATAATTCAAAAAATAATGGATTTATTATCTTGTCTTTGTGAATGGATAATTTTGAAACTTTATATAAAAGGCATATCTAAAATCTTCATTAGGGAGACCCACAGGGACATGTCATATTGGTTGGTCTGTTCCAGGGAGGAAATTATCATATATAAATCAATCTCCGGGCAACATATCTTTTAGATAATCTTGTTGTTCATTTACACTAGAAAAAGTTTTTAAATTATTTAATGAGTAACCCGGTTTTACATTAAAGGTAACATAAAATTCTTGATTGTTTATTCCTCCATATTGTTTACTTCAATTTAGTGTTGTATTTTTTGAATCTAATACTTCTCCACTAAGAGTAGTCGTCACAAATTCGGTATTATTTGCAGGATAAAATTCCTTAACTGCTGAGTATGCATCGAAAGATGGGTTAGCAGTTAATTCCACTTTAATATTATCAACAAATTCTAATCATTGAGAAGCTAACGTTATGTTTAGGGGAACAACACTAGTAGTATCTTTTATATCAATAGGTGTTTTGAATGTTGATTCTCCAACAATGGTGTAACCTGTTTTTACAGTGATTGTTGAATCAATAATTCAATTTTTTGAATCTGTTGATAAAGTTGCAATTGCTTTAACAGACTCAACAGATTTATCGTTATTTATATTAAAGAAAGAAATAAGTTCTATTTGATTTTCAGATTTACTTAACCAAGTGTTTAGTGTTTCTAAATTAGATATGGTGCCATTGCTTTTAATGGCATCTTGCATTTTAGTAACATTAACAGAAATGGTAATGTTTGTTTCTTCAGTTTCAGATGTTTGTGTTCCACATGATGCCAATAAAACTACTGGTATCACAGCTGATGTTAATGACAATAATAGTAATTTTGATTTTATTTTTTTCATTTTAATTCTCTTTTCTAATATTTATACTTATTAATAATTTATTTATATCTATTATAT
>JAGUQV010000133.1 GCA_030154525.1 Mycoplasmataceae bacterium
CAATATTCAATATATGCAAGGGTTGTTCAAACAAAATCAATGATAAAACAACATGTAGAGAAAGTCAAAAAGGTTTTGCCGCAAGGAGGATCTATTAGGATTATTGTTTTAACCGAAAAACAATATAATGAGATGATTATTTTAAGAGGCGAATTAGATGAAAATGAAATAATCAATGACTGCAAAAGGTTTAGGGAGATTTAAATGAATAAAATTAATTTATCATATTTTGAAGAAAAGAAATATGAAGAAATCAAGGAAAAAAGAAAAATTGAAAATAGTCATAATGACACAATTAAATTTCAATATTTTGATTCATTATTTAATTTTGATTATTCTGGAATAAAAATAATTAAAAATAATAATACAAATAAATTTATAAGAGGTTTAATTAATGATGATGAAAATGTAAATAGCAATATTTCTGTTAATGATTTTTATATTAAAAACAAAGATATTATAATAATATCGCCGTTTACTAAAATGAAGGATATTCTATCCTCAAGAGTTAATGGTAACGTGCATAATTATTTAAAAAATAAAAGTCTTTTAGATAGTAACTCTAATATTGAGAAAACTATTGTAAAAGAATATCAAGTTTTTGATGAAGTTTTTGACTTAACTGATATTAATTTAACTAAAGTGGATATTATAAATTATATTGATATTAAAGACGAATTTGTAAGCGAGAATAATATAAAGCAAATATTTAATATACTTAATGATAATAACAATAAGAAATTGATTATTTTTAATGATGTTGATTATTTAAAGATATATGAATTAGAAGATTTTTTGGTTAATTTCAACTTTATATTTGTAGTGAATAGTTATGATAATACTTATGAAGTTATTGAAAACTTTGAAGATTTTGTTATTTTCACAAGAAATAAAAGTCTAAATGACTGATATCAAGAAAATGAAATTGTTAAAAATAGTGTATAATTAAATAATAGATTTATAAGTTAGTTATTTTGAAAAATTTGCCCTTTTTATATTTTGGGTTTTTAATAAGTCAAAAATTTAACTAAGCTAAAACGAAAACACACTTGATATTATTACGCTAAGTGTTTTTAATAAGTCAAAAATTTAACTAAGCTAAAACATGAAGATTAAGCAAATACCTACTATAGAGGTTTTTAATAAGTCAAAAATTTAACTAAGCTAAAACAAA
>JAGUQV010000080.1 GCA_030154525.1 Mycoplasmataceae bacterium
GGAATGGGCGATGTTCTAACTCTGATTGAAAAAGCCGAAAGTGTCATTGATGAAAAAGCTGGCAAAAAAATGATGAACAAAATTATGAAAGGCGAATTTGATTTAGACGATCTTTTAGATAACTTGAAGCAAGTTAGAAAATTAGGTAAGCTTTCTAAGATTATTAAAATGCTTCCTGGAACTGCCAAAATTGATGAAAGTAAAATTTCAAAAGCTGAAAGTAAAATTGAATTATTTGAAATATTAATTTCATCTATGACATCAGGAGAAAGAAAAGATCCACGTTTATTAAAAAATGCTTCTAGAAAAAAGAGGATTATTAAAGGTTCAGGAAGAACAGTCCAAGAATATAATAATTTGATTATTGAATTTGATTCAATGAAAAAAAGAATGAATCAAATGTCAAAGGGTTTTAAGGGTGGTTCATTTGATCCATCAATGTTTGGAATGTAATTTTTTACTTTTCAAATAGTAAAATTTTTTTCTCACAATCCTTTTTGTCTTTTTCTAACTTCTTATTCAGATCTTTAATTTTTAAGTTAGGGTTGTATTCACTCAACAAAGACATTAATCTAACATTTGTATTAATCTCTCTTTTTAATTCATCAACAATCTTAATATTTTTTAATGTTTCCTTAATTTCTGATAAGTTGTCCATAAAATAAAACATTCGATAAATATCATCTAAAGCGTATTCTTCCAATTCTTTAATCAATAACTTAGCACTTATGTAAATGTGATATTTTGTTTTCACAGTCTTTCTTATAATATTATAGAGAACAAATCCAGAATAGGAAGCCAACGCACCATCATGATTTAAATTTAATTTTTCAATCTCTTCTGAAGACAATGTTTTTTCAATCTCTTTTCTAAAATTCACAAAATATTTTTTTTCTGAATATCCCTTCTTTGTAATTTTAGAAAGAGAAATTTCTCTTTTGATCCCCAACTTACCTTGTTCAAAACAACTTTTCATTAATGATTCAACAGCTATTTTTCTTTTGAAAACTGAGGTTAAAATTTGTTCCTCTAGGCAAGGATTTCAACCAATAAAATTTACATTTTCTACTTTTATTATTTCACTACCTTTAACTAATAAATTAATATTATTCATAATGGTTCTTGAAAAATCTTCATGCACATAATTAATAAAATTATTATTCATTGGAATAGAATCCTCAAAATTAACAATCTCAAAAATTGTGTTTATTTCTTTTTGCTTATTTCTATATCCGATTGTATATGAAAGTGGTATTTGATAAAAGGGTTTGTTAAGTTTTCTAGCAAACATTCCGCATATACATTCGAAATCAATAAAGATATCATATGTTTTCATAGAGTTAATTATATTAACTTATTAATAAAAAAAGCTATTTTTTATTATTTTTTTATTTTAATAAATTTAATTAAGATAAAAATACATTAATTCTTATGAAAACAATAGAAGAATTTGAAAGCCATCTAAAGCATATCAAAGGATATGCTGAAAAAACAATTGAAGTATATTTAAAATATGTTAAAACTTTAAATGAAAATAATAATGACTATAGAAAAATAATGACACTAATAAGTGGTAACTCAAACAACACCAAAAGAGTTGCGTTATCGGCTATAAAAAGCTATTATAGGTATGTGGGCGACTTAAGAGTTAATGAAATTGAATTACCTAAGAAAAATTCAAACATCCTCCCACATGTAACATATGAAGAATATTGTGATATTTTAAGCAATATAAATAAGAAACCAAAGAAAAAATTTATGAAATATATTATTGTTAGATTGCTATTTGAAACAGGCGTTAGAGCATCTGAATTATTATCGATTAAAAAATCGGATATTATTGATAATCAAATAGTAGTTAATGGCAAGGGAAGTTCTCAAAGAATTATTAACTTGTCAAATAACTTAATTACTGAATTAAATAAATATTTACTAAATATAACAACAGATAAAATATTTAATTTTGGTTATAAAAATCTTTACAAAAAAATTAAAAACATAGAAAATAACAAAAAATTGACTCCACACATGTTTAGACGCGGATATGCAAAATTTTGTTATTCAAAGGGAGTTTCAATTTATGACATATCTTTATCTATGGGTCATAATGATATTAATACTACTGCTATTTATATAAAAAGAAAAAGTGAAGATGTGAACATAACCCATATATTTTCCTAGAAATTAACATTATTTTTAATTATTTTTAATTTGATCTTTTAGTTTATCTATTAAAATTTTTTGATCTAATTGTTTTTGTTCTAGAAAATCTCTTTCTCTTTTTAAGTTTGATAAAGTTTCTTGAAAATTAATTATTAATAAATCTAAATTATCAAAAAGAATTCTTTTCTTATTGTTATATTTTTTGAATGTAATTAATTCTTTATCTAAAAATTTAATATGTTTTATTATTCTCTTCAAATATTTTTTTATTTTTTTATTATCATGAACTAAAGATTTTTCTTGTTTTTTAGGCAATAGACCAACCGATTCTTCACTTATTATTTTTTGTGTAATATCTATTTGCTTGATTATATCTATTTCAACTGTTTTTTCATCTTTTAACATTTCCCCACCTTGTATTATTAACAAAGTATATCAATATAATGTCCATTTATCAAATATATTATTTAAATTACGCTACTGGTGGTACTACTACTGTTGGTTTTAATAAGTTTGCATTAATACTAACTACTTCAGATAAGGTATTCGCATCTTTGAAATTTACAGTTAATTTAAGTAATGAACCACCTACCTCTTCAATCTTAATATCTTTAATAAATAACATCATTGCATTGTTTGTTTCGGATGTTACTAACATTGAGATCAATTGTTCAGGTTGTGTATAGGCTAAAACAGTTTTTTTATCAACTAACTTCAAAGCTTCAATATTAAATTTATATTGAATTTTACCTACTGAAGAAGGGTATAAAAATACATTATTTAATGCTGTTGAAGGAGCAAAAAAAGTTGTGTTTAAATCAACTGCTCCAGCTTTGGGAGCAGGAATTAGGTTCCCGAAAATATCATTAAGTGACAGTTGATATCCAACAAGACCACCTAAATTATCCAAATTTAAATCTTTATTCAGTTTATTAATTCTGTCAAAAACACCAAAGTCGTCAAAATCCATATCATCATCCTTCTCACCTAGAAAGTACTCTTTTAAATCTGATAAATCAATTCCCTCATTATTTGTTGTTGCCCCTAGAATCATTGCTTTAATTTCATCTATTTGGGAATGTGAAATAATTGCTGGTTTAATTTCTCAATCCATTTCCTTTGTCAATATTTCTTCAATATCACCCTTAACTTCTGTTTCTTTTTTGTATTTAACTTCTAATTTTGCAACTCTATTACCGTTTGCATTTTTATCTGGCAAAATACTAATTACTTTAATCCCACGGTCTACTAATTCAATTTCTGTTTCATTATTTTCAAATTCATATACGTCATAAAAATCAGTTAATAAAAAATCAAAATCTTTTTGTAAATCTGCAGTTGTTAATTTTTGTAGTAATCCTTGTAATATTTCTTGAGCATTATTGTTAAATGCTGGATCTAGAACATTTAGTTCCATTCCTGACTTTGTAGATGCTAATTGTTTTGTTTGATATTTCTTTGCATTTAAATTATTAGATGCTGTTGAACTAGATGAACAAGATATTAAAGCCGAAACTGGCAATATTGCAGTTGTCAAAATTATTCCTGTCTTCAATATATTTTTAACCATGTGTTACCTCTTTCAAATTATCAATTAAACATTGATATATACAATTTAATCATAAAAAAGAAAAAAATGTTTAAAATTATTTTTATTTTTTATAAATAATATATTATTTCAATTAAAAATTTTATGTTTGTTCATTCACAATCTCCAATGTAACTTATTAAGTTGTGTTCAGTTCTGTCTTTGATAATGTTTTCTATAAGTTGATTTATTTGATTATTTAACTATATTTTGATTTCATAATCAATATAATAGTACTAATGTAATTTTGATATTCAGACAAGCAATTTATTTAAAAAAATATAAAATAATTAGTTTATTTAATTCATCCAGGGTATTTATTTTAAAATATTATAAGAAAAAGGAATACGTTATATTTATTATCTAATGTCTTCTAGAAAGAGTTTCTACAGTTATAAATTAATTTATTAATTTCATATCTCTTGTTTTTATTTATCATTTGCTTCCTCAGTATTTATATGTTTAAAAATTACTAAATTAAAGAAAAAAATGAGTTTGAGAAAAAGATCATTTTTGTTAGTTATTTGTGATGTTTATTTAATTGTTGCTACTTGATAATTTTAATTCACTCTTGATTGTAGGACAACTTTTTATATCCGCCACACCAACTTTCAATTCAGCCACATCTTTTTCGATATTGTCAAGTCTAACTTCAACTTTATCAAGCCTTACATTTACATTTTTAAATCCTTGCTCAAC
>JAGUQV010000073.1 GCA_030154525.1 Mycoplasmataceae bacterium
CTTTTTCTCCCGATTTAATTATAACACTATTGAACAATTTTGAACAAAATTGAACAATTTTGCAAAAAGACTTCGTTTACTATTTACATTGAACATTAAAATTTTCTATAATTACTGTACAACATCATTTTAATTATAGTCTTTTATATTCATACTCACTGTTTTTTTACAGAAATCACATTTAATCTCAATATTTTCATTTTTCAGGAAAAGATTATTATGTTCTTTAGGTGATAGCAATTTAATTGCATCCAACATTTTTTTTGAAGTACAATTACATTTTGAAATTACTTCTTGATGTTTTAATTCTTCTCCATCAATTAAATTTATGTATTCAATTAAATCTAAATTTTTAAAATCATTATTTTCAATTAGTTTTTCAATTCATAAAATGTCCGCTTCATTATGGTTTGGCATTAATTGAAAAATGATTGATTTTGCCTTATCAACTTTAAGGTGGTTTTTCTTATTCAATTGAATATCATTTATAACTGCTGAAAATACCTGATCAGATTTGTTTAAATAATACACAAGATCCGTAATCATGTCACCATTTGCAATCGGTACTTCAGAAGTGTATGGAAAGCTTTCTACAAATCTACTTACTCTGAGTAAACCTTCATCACCAATTCCTAAAATTAATGGAATATCATTAAACATACCATTTTCATCATATTCAGTGATTACACTTCCATCACCTAACAACGCCCTAATATTATTATTTTGAAATTCTAATAAAAATGTTTTTATAGCTCCATTAGTTTTCATCAAGAAAGAAACTTTTTTAATATCATATAAAAAACCAACAGGACCAAATGTAGCTATTCCGTTTGCTAGTATTAGCGATGCAAGAGGTGTATATTTGTGAATGGTTAAAATCTCTTGTGCAACTTTTTGATAGTCTGAAATATAAATTCTTACATTATTCTTAACTATTATTTTTGTATATGATTTAATCATTATCGATCCAATTTAAAATCATTTGAAATTTTTTTAATTTGGGATAGTGATGTTTTTTTAATTGCTTCGTCTTTAGGATTTGATAAAACATTATGAATAATGTTTGCCAATAACCTAAAATCTTTTTCCTTTAATCCTCTGGTAGTCATTGCAGGAGTTCCCAATCTAATGCCACTAGTTACATGAGGAGACTCTGTTTCTTTTGGAATAGTATTCTTGTTAACTGTAATATTAATTTCTTGTAAAATATCTGAAGCTTTCTTGCCTGTTAATTGATATGAATCTTTAACATTAACAGTAAATAAATGATTATCTGTTCCTCCTGAAACAATAATTGAACCCAATTTAATAAATTCATCTGCAAAAGCAATTGAATTGTCTAAAATTTGTTTCTGGTAAATTGTAAAACTTTCATCTAGAGCTTCTTTGAAGGCCACTGCCTTGCCGGCAATAACATGAAATAATGGACCACCTTGATATCCTGGGAAAATTCAACTATCCACTTTTTTGGCAATCTCAGGATTATTAGTCATTATTATTCCGCCTCTTGCTCCTCTTAATGTTTTGTGTGTTGTTGATGTAACAAGATCTGCATAACCAATTGGCGTTGGGTGAAGTTTGGTTGCAACAGCACCTGCAATATGTGCAATATCTGCCATTAGTTTTGCTCCAACTTCATCAGCTATTTTTCTAAATTCTTTGAAATCAATTATTCTTGAATAAGCTGACGCTCCACAAATAATTAAATCAGGTTTTATTTTCTTAGCGATTTTCAGAATATTTTCATAGTTCAGTAATCCATTTTCATCTACATCATATGAATATGCTTCATAAAAGTACCCAGAGAAGTTAATCTTATATCCATGAGTTAAATGTCCTCCAGATGAAAGGCTCATTCCCAATATTTTTGAACCCTTTGGAACAAGTGCTGCAATAGCTGCAGAATTGGCACTTGACCCTGAGTGAGCTTGAACATTGGCGAATTTTGCATTAAATAATTCTTTTAAACGATCAATTGCAAGCGTTTCAATAACATCAATGTTTTGACAACCATCATAATATCTTTTTCCAGGATATCCTTCAC
>JAGUQV010000081.1 GCA_030154525.1 Mycoplasmataceae bacterium
AAAATTAGAAAATATCGTTGCAGGCAAATACTTGCAAGATTTGAATTTAAAAATTCATGCAGGTGAAATAATGGCAATAGCAGGTGTTGAGGGAAATGGTCAAGAAGATTTGGAGTATATTCTTTCAGGTATTATTCAACCCAAAAAAGGGAAAATATTATTGAAATCAAGAAGTGAGTCAAAATATATTGATAATGGAAAATCTACTGATTCTTTATTTCAAGATATAACTAATTTTTCTTCAAAAAATAAAAATAAAAATCATATATCAATTGTTCCTGGAGATAGACACAAACATGGATTAGTATTGGATTTTGACATAAATGACAATGCTATAATTAGAAGTTTAAATGATAAAAAATTTATTAAATTTTCTGTTATAAATAATAGGGAGAAGAAATTATTTTCTAAAAAAATAATTGAGGAATATGATGTTAGAGGTTCTAGAGAAGGTAATGCAATGGCAAGAACATTATCTGGAGGAAATCAACAAAAAGCTATTGTGGGCAGAGAATTTTTGTCAGATCACGACTTAATTGTTGTAGTTCAACCAACCCGTGGTCTTGATGTCGGAGCAATTAATATGATCCACAAACAAATAATAAATGAGAAGAAAAAAGGTCGTGCAGTTTTGTTAATCTCTTATGAATTAGATGAAGTAATCGCATTAGCAGATACAATTGCAGTTATTAATAAGGGAAAAATAGTGGGACTAAAACCTGCAGTTGAATTTGGAAGAGAAGAAATAGGTCTCTTGATGGCTGGATTAAATGCAAAAGGAGAAGTTTATGAGAAATAAATTTTCTTTTGCAAAGTTTAAAAGTCATTTTCAAAGTGAAAAAGAAGTAAATGGAAGAAGACGATTATATAATTCATTGTGAGCATTATTTTTTGGTTTTTTAGCTAGTGTTTTGATTATATTAATGACTGGAAATAATCCATTTGAAGTTTTTTCGGTTATGTTTAATGATGCATCCAATCAAACAATTAAATTTACTACTACTATAATTGTATTTATTATTGCCACACTAGGTACAGCAATGTGTTTTAAATCCGGTATTTTCAATATTGGTGTTTCTGGTCAGATGATGGCAGGTGGTGTCACAACTGTTCTTATAATGAAGTTGATTGGTATTAATGGCGGAACAATTGTGTTGGCGATTATAATATCTATGTTGATAGGTGCTTTGGTGGCATTCATTGCAGGTATATTAAAAGCTTTTTTAAGAGTCAATGAAGTAGTTTCAACAATTTTAATTAATTGAACTATATTTTATGTTGTTAAATTTATCATCAAAAGTGATATTAAGGGACTTGTTAGTGATACTAGCATCTCTCAAAACCAAACCAGTCCATTTGTAATGCCAGAATTTTTTCAATCAAATGCTTGATTGTGATTATTAATTATTTTTGGAATTATGATGATTTTAGTTATGTCATTTATTTTTACTAAAACAACAATGGGATATAAAATGAATATGTTGTCGTTGAATAAACATGCTTCAAAATATGCAGGAACAAATGAAAAAATAATGTTAATTACAATAATGAGTGTTGCAGGAGCGTTCGCAGGATTGGCAGGATTTTTATATTATAGTGAAATTGGAGTAATAAGTGCACACGACGAGCCTATTAGTATGGGATTTGATACAATAGCAATTGCACTTTTAGTATATAACAATCCATTTGGAGTGGGATTAGCTTCAATTATGTTCTCAATTATTCAATTAGGATGTGCTTCCTTAAAACCGTTGTTTCCACCACTAACAGAAGATTTTGCGCAGATTATGTTTGGTATCATAATATATATTGCGGCCATTGGCGTAGTCTTTGAGAAATTCAAAATATATATTTATTTGAAAAATAAATATATTTATTTTCAAGATCCGGATTATATGTCTTCTTTAAAAACATATAGAAATAATCAAATAGTAATTTTTAAAATGAAAATCAAAAATTTCTTAAGTATTAATAATATTAAAAAAGAAAATTATAAAATTTGAAAAAAAATTAAGAATGAATCAATCAAAAGAAAAGAAAAATTAGATATTGAATTGCTATCAAGCAACAAAAAAACTCTAGATTTATTAAGTACTAAAGAGCAAGAATATTATTTTTCAAAAATTTTACTAATCAAAAAAGAAAAAGATGAAGAGCTATTTCAAAATAAGTATTTTGATATCTTAGGAATGAAAAATAACATAAAATCTTTGAATTTGAAAAACAAAGATATGTTGAAAGATTTGCAAGAATGAATTATTCAAAACAATCAAAATAAAGCAAAAAAAGAAAAGATTGATAAAATTCATGAACACTCTCATAAAAAGGAGGAACCAAATGGAAATATTTAATTCAATTATAACATTGGCATTTATGTACTTGGGTATCTTGACACTTTCAAGTATTTCATCAATTATTTCTGAAAGAGTAGGAATTGTGAATATTGGTGTTAATGGAACAATTGTATTTGGCGCAACGATTTATATGATATTCGCTAGCATATTTTCAAGTAGAGGATCTTTTGAGGCTTCTTCATGACTTCAAATACCATTATTTATAATATCAGGTTTAGCAGGTATCGCATTTTCTTCTCTACATGGATATGCAACAATAAAATTAAAAGCGAATCAAATTATTTCAGGAGTTGCAATGAATATTTTGGCGCCAGCAATGACATTATTGGTTTTGTTTGTTTTTGGTGAAGCAGGCAGAATGAATTATAATGTACCTGAATTAGCGATTGGTAACAATGCCTCAGCAGAAATAACAGGAATATTTTCATTGAGTTCTTTTGTGATGATTTTAGTGGTTGTTGTTTCAATGATTATGTTAAATAAAACGAGTTGAGGATTAAGGTTGAAATCGGTCGGAGAAAATCCACAAGCTTCTGATGCTGCAGGTATTAATGTTAATTCATTTAAATGACAAGGAGTTTTAATTTCGGGGTTATTAGCAGGTTTTGCAGGAGCTATGTTTATGGCTTCAACAAGAACCAGTGGTAATACTTTTCAGGGTTCAGTTGAAGGTTTAGGATTTTTATCATTGGCAATTATGATTGTTGGTAGATGAAAAATAATACCATCATTATTTGTTTCAGTTGCATTCTCTTTTCTATTGTCGATTAGTTATAATTTTACTCAACTGGTCCCAAAAGATTATTCAAACTATCAATTTTTAGTTTTAGCTGTTCCTTATGTAGTTACTCTTATTGCAATGGTAGCATTTGCAAAAGGTTCCATAGGACCAAAGGCCGCCGGAATACCATATGACAAAACTTTAAGGTAGTTCAGTTGTTTAAAAAATCTTTATAAATTAGTTTTTTAAGCCTTTTTTTTCTAAAATGATATAATTTAAAATATTTTAAAAAAAGGAATTATATATTATGGATATATCAATATTATCAAAAAATTTTATTAAAAATCTCTCATCAATTCCTGGGATATTAGGTTTTTGTAATATCAATGATTCAAATAAAGAATTAAAAGATTCAAAAACTTGAGGGGACGCACTTTCAATAACTACTGATCATGGAAAGGCAAACTTTAATATTTCAATAATTATTTCAGTTGATTCAACTATTAATAACATTGCCAAACAAATTAAAAAGCAAGCAACATTTGACTTCAAAAATAATGAATTAAAAATTAATAATATCAATATTTATATAAATGGTGTCAAATAATGCAAAAAATCTTAATAAATGATTGAATATCAGCCATTATATCTGGTTCTAATAACATGCAAAACAATAAAAATAGAATTGATTCTTTAAATGTTTTTCCTGTTCCGGATGGCGACACAGGAACCAACATGTCCTCCACAATTAAAAAAGCTGCTGACACACTTGAAAATTCGAAATTTTCTACACTAAATCAGCTTTTACAAAGTATTTCAAAAGATATGTTGTTAGGTGCACGTGGAAATTCAGGAGTTATTTTATCTCAAATATTTAAAGGATTTTCAGAAGGTTGAAAGGGTCTTGATGCAATAGAATCACACAATATTATAGCTGGTTTTAAAGAGGCCTCTAAAATGGCATATGCTTCTGTAATAAATCCCATCGAAGGAACTATATTAACTGTCATTAGGGAAACATATGAAAATTTAGATAAAAAAATAAAATCATCTATGAATATAATAGATATTTTTGAACTAGCACTTAAATTTGCAAGAAAAAGTTGTGACAATACTCCTAACCTATTACCAGTTTTGAAAGAGGTTGGTGTTGTAGACTCTGGAGGCGAAGGATTAAATATTATCATTGAAGGTATTTTGGCTTCATTAAAAGGCAAACCAATTAAAATTTCAAATGAAGACATTAAAATGCAACAATTTACTGGAGAACTGGAAATATATGATGGAGAATTCGGATATTGTACTGAATTAATTCTCAAAATAAATAACAATATTAAATTTAATAAAATTGATTTTATCAATAGACTTTCTAAATTGGGAAATTCGTTAGTTGTGGTTCAAGATGAGGAAATTGTTAAAATTCACATTCATACTCTTCAACCAGGGCAGATTCTAAATTACTCACAAAAATTTGGTGAATTTGATGCAATTAAATCAGAGAATATGACAATACAAGCGAGCGATACAAAGTCTCAGATTCAGTCTCCAGTTTCCGACAAAAAGAAAACATCAGCCATTATCTCTTGTAATAGTGGTTCAGGAATAATTGATTTAATGAAGCAATATGAATGTGATTATATTATTGAAGGTGGTCAAACAAACAATCCATCAGCACAAGATGTTATTGAAGCTATTAATTATGTTAATGCCGATAATATTTTTATTCTTCCAAATAATTCTAATATTATTTTAACTGCACAACAGGCAGCAAAAATAATAAAAAACAAGAACATAAAAGTAATACCTACAAAAACACAATTAGCAGGCATTACTGCAATACTTAATTTTTCTTCAGAGCTAAATTTGGAAGATAATTTGGAAGAAATTGAATCTTCTTTAAAAAATTTAATTGCAGGCCAAATAACAACTGCCATCAAAGACACAAAAATCAATAATATAAAAGTAAAAAGTGGCGATTATTTAGTTATGATTGAAAACAATATTGTTGGATGTAAAAAAAGCTTAATAAAAGCTGGTGAGTTTTTATTAAAAGAGATGCTTTCGCAAAAAAAAGATTCAGAATTGATATCCATTTATTATGGGGCAGATTCATCTAGAGTTGAAGCTAATGAATTAGAAAAATTTATTGTTTCAAATTATGAAGTGGAAGTTGAAATTTATAATGGAGATCAACCTATTTATAATTTTTTAGTTAGTGTAGAGTAGGAAATTTATGAAGAAAATAGCTTTTGATGTCATGGGAAGTGATGCAGGAGTCAAAGATGCAATATTAGCAACTATGACTTTCATTAATAAATTTTCTGATTATTCTATTGTTTTAGTTGGAGACGAAAAAGAGATTAAAAAATATTTAATTCCTCACGATAGAATATCAATTTTAAATAATTCTAACCAAGTAGACAAATCTTCTAATTTAAGATATGTGCACAAAGAAGATAATTCTATGAATGATGCTTTAAGACTTTTAAAAGATGGTGAGGTAGATGGTTGTCTATCTCCAGGAGATTCAGCAAGATTAATGATTTCAGCAGTCTTTATATTAAAAAAAATTGAAGGGATTAACCGTCCTGCATTTATGCCAATATTTCCAACAGTTTTAAGAGATAAAAAAATGATTATGTTAGATGTTGGTGCTAATTTAGACATTAATTCTGATCATCTTATACAATGGGCTAAATTAGGAAATGCTTTTTCAAAATCAGTGTTAAATGTTTCAAATCCTAAAGTGAGCATATTGAATGTTGGTATTGAAGAAAATAAAGGATTTAAAGAGCATCAAACAGCTAATGAACTTTTAAGAGAATTAAAACAAAAAAATGAAATAAATTATGTTGGTTTTGTGGAGGCTAGAGAATTACTTTCTGGTGAAATAGATGTTGTAGTTACAGATGGTTATGCAGGAAACATTGCACTAAAATCTATGGAAGGAGCAATTATAAATTTTCAAAAAATTATTAAACAAAATTTAACCTCAAATATTTTTCGAAAAATTAATGCTCTTTTTTTGAAGAAAGCTTTCACTAATATTAAGGAACATTTGGATTATAGAAATGTTGGAGCAGCTTGAATTATAGGAGTAGAAGGTATGGTTATCAAGTGCCACGGATCTTCAGACGAAAAAGGCTATAATGGTAGTTTGATGCAAATCAAAAAAGGAATTGATTCGAATGCACTTATCGAATTTAAAAAGGTATTATAAATTATGCCATTTTTAATAGAAGACTTTTTGAAAAAACATAATATAAAATACAATGACATTCAACATTATAAAAAAGCAGTAACGCATACAACATTTTCAAATGAAAATAAAAATTGTGAATCATATGAGATTTTGGAATTGTTAGGTGATTCAATAATTCAAGCTAAATCAACAATAATTATTTTAAATCATTTTGAGAATCTTACCGTGGGTCAAGCAACTCAAATAAGATCAAAGAATGTTGATAACAACGCTCTCGCTAAAATTACAAAAAAAATAGGTTTAAATAAATATTTATTATGTTCAAACAATAAAGAAGATTTAATATCTAAAACTAAGATTTGCGCAGATTTATTTGAATCACTAGTAGGTGCAATTTATTTTGATTTGGGAGATAAGGAAGTTGATAATTTTCTTGAAAAATTTCTATCTCCAAGAATTAGAAAAACAGATATTACTAATTTAAAAGATTTTAAAACACAATTTCAAGAACTAATACAGTCTAAATCAACATCTGAAATAACATATAAATCAGAAAAAATGAAGGATAATAATTTTAAAGTTAGACTTATGCACGACGGTCAATGTTATGGCGAAGGAATAGCAAAAACTAAAAAAGAAGCAGAGAATATTGCAGCTGAAATTGCTTTAAATAAGCAACCAAAAAAATTATAAAAAAATATGATATTTTCTTTTTAACCAAAAATGTGATAACATTTTATTAACAATAATATATTTATATTTTTGATTAAAATAAAAGGAACTTTATGAAGCTAATAAAAGTAGAGGCAAAAGGATTTAAGTCATTTGCTGATAAAGTAACATTAAAATTTAATGGTGGAGTTGTAGGAATAGTTGGTCCCAACGGATCAGGAAAAAGTAACATTAATGATGCAATTAAATGAGTATTGGGTGAACAATCTTCAAAGGCATTGCGTGGAGATAATATGGAAGATATTATTTTTTCGGGTTCAAGAACGGAAAAAGAACAAAATAGATGTGAAGTAACATTGACTTTTGATAATTCAGAGCAAAAGATTTCAATACCACATAAAATTTTTACAATTTCAAGAATACTTGAAAGAGGTAGAGGTAGCAATACATATTATATTAATGATCAAATAGCCAGATATAGAGATATTAGAGAAATTTCATTGGAATCAGGTATTTCTAAATCATCATTAGCCATTATTTCGCAAGGAACAGTTTCCGATATTGCACAAGCAACACCTGAACAAAGAAGAGGTATTATTGAAGATGCTGCAGGAACGAGTAAATATAAATCAAAAAAAATAGATGCCTTAAGAAAATTAGAAAAAACTCAAGAATCATTAGAAAAAATAAATACAGTTATTATGGAGTTGGAAAAGCAATTAAAACCACTGGAAAAACAAGCCTCTAAAGCACAAATATATTTATCTAAGTCAAAGGAATTAAAAGAAGTAGAAGTGGGACTTTTAGTTCATGATTTGTTGAATTTTGATTCTAAATTAGAAGAATTAAAAAAAGATTTAGGTGGTGTGCAGGAAACAAAAGAAGACCTTGAATCAAGAATTAAAGACCAAGAAATAGCTATTGAAGAAAATGTAAACTATAAAGTAAATCTTGAAAAAGAAATTCGGGAATTAAATTCTGATTTAGAAAAAATAAATGAAAGTTTATATAATTTAGAAGTAAGATTCAAAAATGAGGAACAAAAAAGGGAATTAATTATAAGCGGACAAATTCAAGTTGCTGATTCTCAAAAAATAGATGCAATGAAATCGCAACTAGAAGTTTATTCTTCAGAAATACAACATTTTGAAAAATGAGGAGAATCTTCTGTTCAGAATGTTAGAAATAAAAAAGAAGAGGTTAACAATATTGAATTAAATATTGCAACTCTAAGATTAAAGTCGAACACAATGAAAACTAATCTTTTAAAAGTAAAAACAAAAGTTGATGTTTTAATAGATCATAAAGAAAATAAAACAAATTTATTTAAGGGTACTAAAACAATTATTGACAACAAGTCTTTATTTAAAGGTATGCAAGGAACAGTTTCTGATATTATAGTGGTTCCTGAACAATACTCTTCAGCTATAGAATCAATTTTACAGAATGCATTGCAACACATTGTTGTTGATACTTCTGAAACTGCAATAAAAATGATAGAGTTTTTAAAAAATAATAATGGAGGAAGAGCCACCTTTATTCCTCTGTCTTCAATTGGTGAAAAAGAAATTAGATCAGATTATTTACTTAAGGTTAATAATCAACCAGGCTTTATTGGAATTGCCTCTGAGTTGGTAACAGCAGATGATAAATATTCAAAATTAGTTAAATTCTTACTTGGTAACACTATCATTGTGGAAGATGTTCAATCAGCCAATAAAATTTCTCACTTGGTGGACAAAAAATATTTAATTACCTCTTTAGATGGAGATTTAATAAGGGTTGGTGGAATTATAACTGGTGGAACTAAAATTAATAGCTCTAATCTTCTTGGAATTGAAGATCAAATCAGACAATTGCAAGAAATTGTTCCAGGTTTAAATAAAAGTATTGATATTGCAAATAGTGAAATAGCAAAACTGGAAAATATTAAAGAAGAAAAACAAAGCTTAATTAATGAATTAACAATTGAAATTGTTAGAAATAATGAAAAACATGAAAATGTTAAAAAACAATTTCTAGATTTAAAAACAGATTTTGAGTTGCAAAGTAAAAAAGTTTTTGATGTTAAATCATTGAAAACAATTGATAGTTCTTTGAATGAATTGAAATCTAGTAAAGGA
Organism: Mycoplasmataceae bacterium; assembly: GCA_030154525.1. Lineage (GTDB taxonomy): Bacteria > Bacillota_I > Bacilli_A > Mycoplasmatales > Metamycoplasmataceae > UBA710. The sequence continues at coordinate 9,073 of JAGUQV010000081.1, forward strand.
ATTATTCAAGCAACTTTAAGATCTAAACGTGAAAAATTAGAATTAGTAGATTCAACGATATCAAGATCAACAATATCAAAACAAGAATTAGAGAAATCATTAAGATTAATTATTCTTAATTCAAGCGAAAAAATGACCGAGAAAACAAAAGCAGAATTTTATGTTCAAGAGGCAACAAAAAGATTGAGTGAACATTATCATTTAACATTCGAATCAGCAAGAGAAAATTTTATTCTAAGTTTAGATATTAAAGAAGCTAGAGATATAGTATCAAAATTGAAAACAGAAATTGATGAACTTGGTACCATCAATATTGAGGCAATTAATTTATTTTCAGAAATCAAAGAGCGTCATGATGAAATATTTGCAAATCAGGAAGAATTATCAGAAGCAAGAAAAATAATTTTAGAAGCCATTTCAGAAATGGACAAAATTATTATTTCTAGAATAACATCAACTATTGAATTAGTGAATAAAGAATTTGATTTTGTATTTAAAAAAATGTTTGGTGGTGGTGAAGCAAGAGTATTCTTGGTAGATCCTCATGATGTTCTTGAGTCTGGTGTTGATATTCAAGCACAACCTCCTGGTAAAAGTGTTAAGAATTTAAAATTATTTTCAGGTGGAGAAAAAGCATTGATTGCCATTTCTTTATTATTTGCAATAATTAAAGCAAAACCCTTACCATTATGTATTTTAGATGAAGTTGAAGCTGCTTTAGATGAAGCCAATGTTGTTAGATATGCTGAATTCCTACAATCTTTAAAAGAACACACTCAATTTATTGTCATTACGCATAGACACGGAACTATGTCAAGGGTTGACGATCTTTTTGGCGCAACGATGCAAAAAAGAGGAGTAACTACATTTTTTAGTATTGAACTTTCAAAAGCGAAAGAATTAGTTGCTAACACACAAGAAGTAATGCTTTAAAATTGGGGGAATTTTTAATTATGTATGAAAATAAATTAAATAAAATTGAACTTGAAAAAATGGTTATGATGGTTAAAACAACTTTTGTAAAATATATTGAAAAAAATTTAAATTTATTAAAGATCTCTTCACCATTATTTTTAGATCAAGAAATTGGATTGAATGATCATTTAACCGGAGACGGAAAACCAGTTTTGTTTCATTATAAAAAAAGCAATTTTGAAATAATTCAGTCTCTAGCAAAATGAAAGAGACAAGAAATTAAAAACCTTGAATTTTCAATAGGTGAAGGTCTATGAACAAATATGAAGGCTATTAGAACTGGAGAAACTAGCTTGTCACCATACCACTCATTATATGTAGAACAATTTGATTGAGAAAAAAGAATTTCCCAAAAAGATAGAACAGTAGAATATTTAAAAAATACTGTTAAACAAATATATGAATCAATAAAGAGCACATTAAATGAAGTTCAAGAACTATATCCTTTTCTAACATATAAAATTCCAAATGAAATAACTTTTATAACAACAGAAGAGCTATATAAAATGTATCCAAAATTAGGTTCTAAGGAAAGAGAAAATAAATTTGCAAAAGAATCAAAAGCATTTTTTTTATTAGGAATAGGCCATAAATTAAGTCACAATAAACCTCATGATGATCGCGCTCCTGATTATGATGATTGAAATTTAAATGGCGATTTGATTTTGTATAATAAAATTCACGATAATGCTATGGAATTAAGTTCTATGGGAATTAGAGTGGACGCAAAAGCTTTGAAACTTCAAAATAAAATTGCTAGTAATGATAAAAGTTATGACTATCATATTGATATTGAAAATGAAAATTTACCTTTTACAATTGGCGGAGGAATTGGTCAATCAAGATTAGTATTATTTATTTTAGAAAAGTATCATATTGGTGAATTTCAGAGATCTTTTTGACCTAAGGAAGTTAAAGAACAAATGGCAGTTTTGGGAATTACACTCAAATAAAATGGAATTTAAATTAAAATCAACTTACCAACCATCAGGAGATCAACCCAGTGCTATTGCAAAACTTATTGAGGGAATAAAATCAAAGAATAAAAATCAAGTTCTTTTAGGGGTTACTGGTTCAGGTAAAACTTTTACAATAGCAAATGTTATAGAAAATATCAATAAACCAGTAATTATTTTATCACATAATAAAACATTAGCATCACAACTTTATAGTGAATTAAAAGGTTTTTTCCCTGATAATA
>JAGUQV010000151.1 GCA_030154525.1 Mycoplasmataceae bacterium
CATTGATAAGAGATTAGACAATATGGATAAGAAAATTACCGATATGGATAAAAAATTTGAAAAGAGATTTGACAATATTGATTCAAAAATTGATTTAATAATTAATTGCCCAACTATTCAAAAAGAAATAGATCATGAAGCTTTAAGTGAATTGAGATAATAAAATTAGTAATAATAAGAACTTTAATTAGTTTTTTTGAATCCAATTATCTTTACTCTTTATTTCAGACACAACTCCAACTATTCAAACTTTACCCATTGTAAAACAACTGCTCTATTATGTATTCTCTCACTTCAATTATCTTCAAACCAATTAAAACATTCAGGTTCTATATAAAAAGAAATCTTGCATCATTTTTTTCAATATAGTATCCACTAATCTATTTGATGTGCTTAACTAGTTAATGTGGTTTTGTGCTTAAGAGTATTAATTAATAAAACATAATAAGTTTGTTAAAATAGTGAAGTTGTGGATAATTTATTATTTATAATAAAATAAAATTTATACAAATATTTAAAAGAGAAATTATGACAAACCAGGAAGAAAAAATACTCAATTATTTTAAAGAATTAGCTTCATTTGAAGATGAGCAATCTCTTAAAGTATCTTTATCAAATGAACAAAAATCAAAATCATGAATTAAAATTTATGATAAAGTTCAAATTAAATCTGATTGCGTTATTAAAAAATTTTTAAATCCTGACCTAAATATTGAAAAACGCAACAATAATAGCGTTAAAATATTTCCTTTTGGTGCTAATAGTTCACAAATAACTGCCATCAATCACGCCTTAGAGAATCAAATAAGCATTACAGAAGGCCCTCCTGGAACTGGTAAGACACAAACTATATTAAATATCATTGCTAACTTGCTAATAAGAGATAAAAATATGTTAATCATCTCTAATAACAATAAAGCGATTGAAAATATAAAAGAAAAAATGGAAGAATATGGTTTAGACTTTTTAATTGCCTTTTTAGGTAATAAAGAAAATAAAGCAAAATTTTTAGAAACACAAATTAAAAAATACTCTAAAGATATTTTAAATTGAAATTTCAGAATGAAAAAACGAAACTATTTAAAGGACACTTTGGAAGAACTGAAAGAGATATTTATTAAAAAGGAAGTACTAGCCAAAACAATTCAAGAATTAAATGAATTAAAATTAGAGTTTTCATATTTCAATGATATTTATCCTAGTACAACAACCTTGGATAATAAATTTAATAAATTAACTTCTGAAAAAGTAATATCTTTAATGAATATCTATGAAGAGATACTCAGAAAAAACAAGGGAAAAAGAATATCATTATTTATGAAACTAAAAATCTACTGAAAATATCGATTAAAAATTTATAAATTTAAAGACTTAAACCCTTTAAGACTTCTTTTTTATAAGAATAAGATAAAAGAATTAGAGGTAATAATAAAAGCTAATCAAGAATGATTATCACTTCATGATGAAAAAACAATATCTAATCAATTTTATTCTGACTCTTTGCAAGTTTTGAAAAAGTATATTTTCTTAAAATACAACACAAATGATGAAAGAAAACAATTTAAAGAAGAAGACTTATGGAAAAGAGATAGAGCAGAACACTTTGTTAAAGAATATCCGATAGTCTTAAGTACCACTCACTCAGCATTTGATACACTTAGTTC
>JAGUQV010000074.1 GCA_030154525.1 Mycoplasmataceae bacterium
CATTAAGGCTTTGGATATTAAAGAAAATGGGATATATCTAGATTTGACACTTGGAAGAGCAGGACATTCAAAAGAAATTTTGAAAAGAATTCCAAACGGCCTACTGATCGCTTTTGACAAAGATATAAATGCTATTAGAAATTCTAATAGCCTTCTTTCAGAAGTTGGAAGTAATTTCAAGCTAATTCACTCAGACTTTATAAAAATTAAGAGTGTTTTAGATCAACTTGGAATTAAAGCTGTAAATGGAATTCTAGTAGACTTGGGAGTTTCATCTCCACAAATCGATGATGAAAGTCGCGGATTTTCTTACTCAAAAGATGCTCGTCTTGATATGAGAATGGACCAGAGCCAAGAGTTGGACGCCCATGTTATTGTAAATAATTATTCAGAGTATGAATTAGTGGAAATTTTAAAAAATAACGCAGATGTTAAATTACCAAAAGTAATTTCGAATGCCATTATTAAAAATAGACCAATTAATACAACAGAAGAGTTAGTGAATATAATAAGGGATAGTTTGCCAGCAAAGATTGTAAGAATGAAGAATCCAGCAAAAGCTGTTTTCCAAGCTTTAAGAATTGCTGTCAATAACGAATTGGAGTCACTCAAAATCCTTCTAAGCGATTCAATAGAGTTTTTAGAGAAAGATTCAGTATTAGCAATAATATCGTTTCATTCAATAGAAGATAAAATCATCAAAAATTTCTTTGGAAAACTAATTAAAGATAAGATGGATCCTAAGATACCAATTCAAGAAGAAAAAGATTGGGCAGTCAAAATATATTCACCAAGTAAAACTGAGATAGAAAAAAATAATCGTTCTAGAAGTTCGAAGCTAAGAGCATTGACGAAATTAAAGTAAAGGAACAAATATGGAAAAAGATGTTTTAGTATTAATAAAAATATCACATAAAGAAATGTCAATTACTGCAATTGAAAAAATAAATTCTTACAATATTGAAATATTTTCAGATAAAAAAATACCTGGAGATTTATCAAGTAGTATTGAATTTGTTAAAAAATCAATTGAAAGAATTGAAGAATTGATTGTGGCTAAAATTAATGAAGTTTCTGTTATTTTTGACGCAACTTCATCAGCTAAAATTAATCAAAAACTTATTAGTGAAAATATTTCAAATTTAGATAATGAATTAATTAGCAAAAAACATTTTAAGAACGCATTGGAAAAAGTGAAACAGTATTATGAGGACAACAAACTAAAAGATGTTGTTCCAATATTATTTCAACCATTTCAATTTAATATAACAGATCAGGATGAAAACGAGAAAACATATTATGAATTGCCTGTGGGGAAAAAAGCCAAAAAAATTGAAACACTATTTTCAGTTACAACGCTAAAAAAGAATCATTATGAAAGTATACTTTATATTTGTAAAAAATCAGGGTTGAAAATATCTCAGATATATTCAAGTTCAAATGTTAGCCCATATATTTTAGAAAAAGATCAAACTAAAAATGTTTCTATAACTTTACAAGTTGAGAAATATTATTCTAATTTAATCATTTCTAATAATGGTGTAACAGTGGTTACTAAAAACTTAAAATATACATTTGAAGATCTCTGCAATAAAGTTGCTACAGAATTTAGAGTCTCAAAAAAGTTGGTCCATGACCTAATTATAACCGAAGGAATTATAACTAAAGACAATGAGGAGTTAAGTAGAATTATTTTTCACAAAAAAAATATGTATATTAGAGCTTCTCAATTAACCTCAATTATTAAATCTTTTATAAAAACATTAATTGAAGAAATTGATGAATTCATTAAGATTAAACATGAGGCTTTAAAAAATTACACGTTAAATGTAATAGGTAGATTAGAGAAAATCGGTAAAATGGAAGAATATTGCCAAAGTATTTTGCCAAATAATAAAATTTGTGTGAACAATAGACCAATTAATTATCTGTTATTAGAATATAATAATAGACCAATATTTGGATTAACAAAACTACTAGAAAATTCCTATAAAAAAATAAATAACAATATTAATGTCAATACTAAATCAAATGTTGTCATTCAAAAGGGATGGATGAAGCCCTTATATAAAAAAAACATTCCATCAACAGCAAAACCAAACTAAAATTATAAAAGGACTAATATGACTCATAATGTAAAAACTAAAAAACCAATAATTGATATAAAAATTATTGGTGTTGGCGGTTGTGGAACAAATTCAGCAGCTAAAATGATCAATAGTGATTTTGAAGGTGTAGAATTTATTTTTGCAAACACTGATAGACAGGCATTAGATAATATTGGTGCAGAAAATAATATTTATTTGGGTAGCGAAATTAATGATGGAATGGGGGCTGGTGCCAATCCAGAAATTGGAAAAAGTGCAGCTATTGCTTCTGAAGAACAAATTAGAAATAAAATAATTGGCTCAAAATTGTTAATAATTACTGCAGGAATGGGTGGAGGAACCGGAACTGGTGCCTCTCCTATAATTGCAAAAATAGCAAAAGAAATGGGAATTTTAACAATTGCTATTGTTACAACACCATTTGCTTTTGAAGGAATTAAACGTGATGTCAATTCCCAAAAAGGGATTGAAGAACTGAGAAAAACTGTAGATTCATTAATCATTGTTTCTAACAATAAATTATTGGAAAATTACTCTGAAATTTCTTTTGAAGATTCATTTACAATGGCGGATAAAATATTGAAAAATACCGTCCAAATACTAACAGACATTATTCTAAAACCTTCATACATTAATCTTGATTTTGCAGATGTATGTTCTATCATCAAAGACACTAAGAATGCTTACATTTGACAAGGAAGAGCTAGTGGTAAAAACAAAGCTGAAAAAGCAGTTATGAAAGCCATTAATTCTAATATGTTAGAAAATTCAATTAATGATTCAACAGATGCAATAGTTAATTTAACTGGCGGAAATGATATCTCATTGAGTGAAGCAAACTTTATTATGAATAAGATTAAAGAACAAACAAATGAAAATATCAACATTATTTTTGGAATTAGAAAAGATGAAAGTATTAAAAATGAAATTCAAGTCTCGATTATTGCTACTTCAGGAAAGGGTAATATTAAAACTATTAACCCTGAATTCCCAAATATTCAATCTTCAGACATTTTTAAGAAAAACTCAAGTTCACAATGAAATTATGATGAAGAATCTGAAAAAGAAACTCTATCAAAAAATAGCACAGATCAAAACGACTCTTTTTCAGTAATTGATGATGATGATGATGAAATACCTTTCTTTCTGAAATAAAAATTTATTTAATTGATGTTTCCGAAAATTAAATAAGTTAATCATTAGAATAAATGTATTACTAAAATTTCACCAGAATAACTCTTGCAAAAGAGTTATTTTTTTTTATTTCTAATTAAATAAACTATAATTTAATTGTTTTATTGAGAAGGAGATGTTGTGAAAGATAATTGAGTTAAAAATTCGCTGGGTTATGAATCAGGCATTTATATATATCAAGATAAAAATATGTTCAATTATTCTGTCGACACAATTCTTCTAGGTAATTTTGTTACAATTAATAGAAATGTTAAAAAAATTTTAGAAATTGGAACAAATAACGCTGCACTTAGCATCTTCGTTTCTGAAAGAAGTGACAAAATTATTATCGATGCTGTTGAAATTCAAAAAAAGGCTGTGGAAATTGCTCAAGTAAATGTTGACATTAATAAAAAAAACAATCAAATTTTTTTATTCAATCAAGACTTTAATATATTTGCAAAAGATCATGCTAAAAACCAAAAACCAAAATATGATTCTATAATTTGTAATCCTCCTTTCTATAAAATTGATTCCAAAATTAAAACTGGAATTAGTGAAGAAATGATGATTGCCACTCATGAATTTAAACTTAATATTGATCAAATTTTTGAAGGTAGTTCTAAAATAATTGAGCAAAAAGGATACATTTCTTTGGTAATTCCTCCAGAGAGATTAGTTGATGTTTTTGTTTCTATGAGAAAATATAAATTTGAACCCAAAAGAGTAAAAATGATTTTTCCAAGAGAAAATCAAAGACCTAATTTAGCTTTGGTGGAAGGAAGATTTCAATCAGGTTGAGGAACAATATTTGAAGAAAATATTTACCTTCATCCTGAAGATAAAAATGTCCACAAATACACTGATGAAGTATTTGAAATTTATAAACCAATTAAATCGAAGGACAAATAATGAATAAAAAAACTTGCTATATAACAACACCAATGTATTATCCTTCAGGTAATCTTCATTTAGGACACCTTTACTCTACAACTGTGGCTTGAGTTTTAAAAAACTACAAGATAAAAAGAGGGTATGATGTTTTATTAATTACTGGCTCAGATGAACATGGACAAAAAATTGAAGCTAAAGCCAATCAATTGAAAATATCACCAAAAAAATATGTTGATGAGCAAGCACAAATTTTTATTTATTTTTGAAAAGTTTCAAAAATTGATTATGACATTTTTATGAGAACATCAAATATTGAACATATGAAAACAATTGAAAAAATTTTTAACTTTATTTTAGAAAAGGGATTTATTTATAAGGGAACTTACAATGGTTTGTATTCAATAAATGATGAAGAATTTATTTCTGAAAAAGATGCTTTGATAAAAGATGGTTCCTTTTATCACCCGACAAGTAATCATAAATTAGAATTATTACAAGAAGAATCTTATTTTTTTAAAATGGAATTATTTTCAAAATGACTTCAAGAATTTAATGAAAAAAATCCGAATTTTGTTATCCCTTCAAAAATATGAATTGAATTAAAAAAGAATTTTGTTGATAAAAAAATTGAAGATCTTTCCATTACTAGAATTTCATTTAAATGAGGTATAAATATTAGCGCAGACC
>JAGUQV010000061.1 GCA_030154525.1 Mycoplasmataceae bacterium
ACTTAGCAGAACTCAAATGAATGATAGAACAAATAAAGTGCTTACTAAAACGTGAAACAATCAAGATAAAGGTAATAGAACACCAGTTGAATGATTAAGTGGGAAAGGAAATTTTAATGATTTAAAAATAAAGTGGAAATCAATTTTAGAAAAAGATAATCCAATCAAGTTAAAAAATATGTTACTTGAAAATTTAACTTCCGATAGAGAAAAAAGTTTCATAGCTAGAAATTTAACTGAAACTCAATATATTATGAGAAGAATTAAAAATGGATTTTTGGCTTGACAATATTTTATTTCTGAAAACCAAGCATCACAAGAAGTAAAAACACAAATAATGAATTTAGAAGTTTTAACGGTGAGTGGTAGCGTAACGCAGAGATTAAGATCTCAACAATATTTAGGGTTATTACCAAAAGATAGAGAATTATCTGCAGAACACCATAGTGTGGACTCATCTATTTGTGCAATTTTAGGCACAATACCAGAATTTAGAAATACTATGAAATCTTTTATCAGAACAATAGATAATGAAACAGGGGAAATTAAGTGATCTTATAATGACTTAAAGCCATTAGATATTTTTAGTCCCTTTATAATACCGGCAAAAACTTGATCTAATAGTGGTGAAATTATTAAAAAAAGCTCGTGAATTTTGAGTTATAAATACATGACAAAATTAGATAAATATAATAACATTGAAGATAAATTAAGTGCTATAAAAGAATGAAAGGCTGGAAAAATATCTGGCGAAACAGTTTATGGTTGAGTAAAAAAAGACGATATAAAGTATGAAAAAAAACGAATCAATTTATCAAATTTCAAAGATAATGATATTAAATTTTTGTATCAAAAATTTGAAAAAACATATGAAGAATCCTCTTGTTTAAATTCTAAAAATCATTTTGAATCTCTGAAAAAGATATGAACCAAATATTATATAAATGAAAAAGAAAATCCATTTTTATTATATATGAATGAGCATGTTGATAATGATGAAGAATTTAGAATTGCAAAACAACTTAACCATATAAAATTAATGGATGGAAAATTAAATGCTTCAATATCAAGAATGACTTTCGTTGGTGATAAACCAACCATTGGATTAGATTTATCTTATAAGGTTTCTAAAAATGCATATATGAGTAAATTAGGACTAAAATGCATATATATAATAAAAGATAGTAAACAAGGAATTAAATTTTTAAAAGAAGATTGATTAAATACTGGGGAAAAATATTGCTTGAATAATAATTTTGAAATTATTGACATTATAGAAATTGGTACAATTTACGAAATAAATGAAGAGTTATTTAGAGTGAGTAGTTTTGACATATCTGGTTCTAAATTGACCTTATCTCCTATTCAAGGTATAAGCAAAGATATTAGAAGTCCATATAAATCATTTATAAAAATGAATCCAAAAAAAATAAATAGAATCTTGATCTAATGTTTTTCTAATTCATTTTCATTTTAAAAACTACTAATAACAAATTGATAGTTGAAATAAGGGTTTAATTTAGTTAAATTTTTGACTTATTAAAAACTCAACTGATAACTCAGATAATGTCGCTTTTGTTTTAGTTTAGTTAAATTTTTGACTTATTAAAAA
>JAGUQV010000033.1 GCA_030154525.1 Mycoplasmataceae bacterium
CTCACTAGGGTTACTATTTAATTCACTTTTCGGATTTTCAAGAAACTCAATTTTTAATGCATCAATTATGCTTGCATTTATGATTATCCCGACTATCATTTCAATGACATTAGATTCTTTAAATTCTGTTGATCCAAATGTTTTAACAAGCTCTTTAGCAATGGGTAATTCTAAAACAAAATCAGTTTATAGAGTTTGTAAAAAAGCTGCAAAATCAGGAATTGTTGTAGCTGTTGTTGTTGCCATTTCTAGAGCAATCGGTGAATCGATGGCTGTTTCAATGATTTTGCAGTCCCAACCATCTAGTGAAATTTTTCAGGATGGTTTTTTCTCTTTATTAAATTCATCATCACAATCATTAGGTGCATATATTTCTTCAACAATGTTTGCTGATTCAGACCCTGAAAAAATTAGACCTCTACTATATGCATTTGGTTTCATAATGCTAATTTTTTCAATGATTTTAAATATTTTTATTATGTTTATAAGTAATTCAAAACGAAATATAAATAGTGCAAAACTCAAAAAAATAAAAGTATCTATTTCTAATGTAGTTACATTTATTCCAAGAAATATATTAATATTTTTAGAAACAATTTTTTTCAAAAGTAAATTTAAAATTAACCAAAATGATTTGCCTGAGACAATTAATTATATTAAAGATAGAACGAAGAATTATAAATTTAGTGGTTGATATTATCGATATAAAATTTCATTAGAAATGATTTCTGTATTCATTTGTTTTTCATTCTTAACTTGAATCCTAGGAGATATTTTAATCAATGGATTGATTGCCACATCAAAAGATTCATCTACAATATGACAGTACTCCAAAAATACTGTTGGTCAATCCTTACTTAACACAATTCTACTAATAATGGTATGTTTAGTAATAAGTTTTCCAATCGCTTTGTTAATTGCCATTTATCTAAATGAGTATGCTAAAAAAGGGTTTTTGAAAAAATTTATTATTTTCTTTCTTGATTCTCTTTCATCAACTCCATCAATATTATTTGGAATGTTTGGAATGTTATTTTTTATTCAAACACTAGGGATGTCTAGTAGCGGAAAATTAGGTAACTCATTAATTGCTGGAGCTTTAACAATTATTATTGTAATTATTCCAACATTTATTAGATTATTGGAACAGTCATTCAAAAATATTCCAGATGACATTAGAACAAATGCTTATTCATTAGGGAGTACAAAAAGTGAAACAATTAAAAAACTTTTGATTCCAATGGCTCTAATTTCAATTACAGGCAATATAATTTCAATCATTGGAAGAATACTATCTGAGACAGCTCCTCTATATTTAACGGCAGGTTTATCTTCCTCTTCTGACATTGCTTTGAATAGACCAGGAACAACATTAACAACATTTATATATGCCCAATTATTTTCAACATCAGCAAACTCTAAATGAGTTCAATACGAGGCTGCTATGGTCGCTATGATATTAGTTTTTATGTTGGTAATAATCGGTTATGTAATTATTCCTAGTAGAGATTTAATTAAAAATCATTTCTACCAATTCAAAGATTATTTATTTAATAAGAATAGAAGTGAAAAACAAAAAGAGAAGGAGGCAATATAATATGAATAAAAATTTAAAAGAAAAGATAATTAATAAATTTAAAAAAAATATTAAAAATAACGAAACCACAATTATTGAAGTTAAAGAGGATTTTAATAAAAATAATATTTTTGAAATAAGTAATTTTTCATTATGATATAAAAACGGTTATAAACAGGCTTTATTTAATGTCAACACTAACATAAAACTGAAAAAAATTACAGCATTTATTGGTCCATCAGGTTGTGGAAAATCAACATTTTTGAGATCTCTAAATAGAATGAACGATTTAATTGAAGGTGCAATTTATGAAGGAGATATTTTTTTTGATAAAGTCAATATTAAATCCAAAAAAATACCTCCAACAATTTTAAGGTCCAGAGTTGGAATGGTTTTTCAAAAGCCCACTCCCTTTCCAATATCAATTTATGATAATGTAGCATATGGTCCAAAATCAAATGGTGTACATGATAAAAAAACTTTAGATAAACTGGTTCAAGATTCACTAGAAAATGCAGCGTTGTGAGAAGATGTAAAAGATATTTTAAATGACTTAGGAACAAGTTTGTCTGGTGGTCAGCAACAAAGATTATGTATTGCAAGGGCAATTGCAATGGAACCAGAAGTTTTGTTAATGGATGAACCAACTTCCGCATTGGATCCTATAGCAACAATTAAAATTGAAGAACTAATTTTAGAATTAAAAAAGAAGTATACAATAATTATTGTCACTCACTCAATGGCACAAGCACAAAGAATAAGTGATGAAACTTTCTTCTTTTACCAAGGACAAATTATTGAAACAGGAACGACTAAAAAAATATTTTTGAGACCATCTAAAAAAGAAACAAAAGATTATATAAATGGAAGGATTGGATAATGGCTACAAACTATAACACACTAATTGAATCAGAAAAGAATCTTAAAAAAATGGTAGTTCAATTTTTAGAGTATTCTTATTCAACTCATGAAAAATTATGAAAAAATATTTTTACTTTTGAAGACGGAAACAAAATAATTGATTCAATGGAAGTTAGGCTTAAGGAAGCTGAACAAAGAGAAAGAGATTTATTAGATGAATGTATTTGAATTATCTCAAAAGATAATCCTCGTGCAAATCATTTGAGATTTATTATTTCCATTATTTATACAACGAAAGATATTACCAAAACGGCATCATATCCATTGTACATTGCCAAAACATTTGTAAGAAAGAAAATTGATATTATTCAAATTTCAAAAATTAAAGAAATGACTGAATCATATTTGAAGTTATTTGAAAAATATATTAAAATATATCAAAATGACAAAATAAAAGATAAATTTGATGAAGTTGAAAAAATGTATTTAGAATTCATTGAATTTAGTCATGAAATAAACAAAAAAATAAGAGCGGAGTTAACAGAGGAAGATCTTGAAATTGATTATTTTCCAATTTCTCAAATTATTAAATTAATTGAAGGCACAATTGAACATGTTAAAAATATTTTTACTAACGCAGTATTGAAATAAAATAACAAAACAAAAAAAGGCTGTCAAGTGAAAATACTTGACAGTTAAATATTTTTTTGTGTTAAAATATATTTATATTTAAAATTATAACAAGGAGGACAAATGGTAAAATTAAGATTAAAACGTATGGGAAATAAATTTAACCCTTTTTATAGAATTGTTGCAGCAGATGCAAGAGCTCCAAGAGATGGTCGCTTTATTGAAGAAGTAGGTTATTACAACCCTTTATCTGATGATTTAAAATTAAATAAAGAATTAATTATTAAATGATTAGATGATGGAGCTCAACCAACTGAAACAGTAAAAAATTTATTGAAACAAGAAAAAATATGATCAGAATATATTGAGTCAAAAAACAAAGCAAAAATTACTAAACCTAAAAAAAGAAAATTAAGTTCTAAAAAAATAGCTAATAAAACATCGAAAGTTTCTGGAACTGCTAAAGTAAAAAAAGCAAAAACAACACCTGTTAAGAAAACTATTAAAAAAGAAAAATAATAATGAAATTAAATTTTTTAACAATTTTTCCAAAATATTATGAGGCGTTTAAAACAGAATCAATCGTTTCTAAAGCGCTTGAAAAAAAACTAATTGATATTGAAATAGTAGACTTTAGATTTTTTTCAAATAATAAACACAAAAAAGTTGATGATGAAATTTATGGTGGAGGACCAGGTATGTTGCTAATGGTAGAACCCATTGATAATGCACTAAATTCACTAAACGAAAAAGGTACTGTAATATTACTTTCTCCTCAAGGAAAAACATTTACACAAGAAATTGCTCTTGAATTATCTTTAAAAAAAACTTTAACATTTATTTCTGGTAGATATGAGGGATTCGATGAAAGAGTTAGAAATTTAGTTGATTGTGAGATTTCAATTGGTGACTATGTATTAACTGGAGGTGAATTACCATCAATGGTAATTGCTGATTCCATTATTAGATTAATTCCTAATGTTATTAAGGATTCGTCGCACCAAAATGATTCTTTCCAAAATAATTTACTTGACTTCCCGCAATATACTAGACCAAGAGAATATAAAGGAATGAATGTTCCTGAAGTTTTATTAAGTGGTAATCACCAAAAAATTGATGAATGAAGAAGTGAAAAACAAAAAGAACAAACTTTAATCAAAAGACCAGATCTTTTAGAAAGGAAAAAAAATGATAAATAATAAAATTAAAGCAATCGAAGATTCTCAACATCGTACTGATTTTCCAGTTTTTAAATCTGGGGATAATATCAAAGTTCATGTAAGAATAAAAGAAGGAGAGAAATCAAGAATTCAAATTTTTGAAGGTCTTGTTATTGCTATGAAAAATAGTGGTTCTAAAGAAACTTTTACTATAAGAAAAATTTCTTATGGTATTGGTGTTGAAAGAACATTCCCTTTAAATAACCCAAATATTGCATCTATTGAATTGGTTCGTTCAAACAAAGTAAGGCGTGCCAAACTTTACTACATGAGAGAGCTAAAAGGAAAATCTGCACGTTTAAAAGAAATTAGAATAAAAAAATAATTTCAAATTACTAAATAAACTTAAAATAAACTGATTTTTTTGGTTTATTTTTATTATAATAATTAAAATACTAAGGTGGATATATGAATAATTATGCAGCAATTGACATTGGTGGGACTAATTCCAGATTTGCAATTATAAAAGATGATAAAGTAATTTTTAGAGAATCATTTCCAACTAATTTAGTTGATCCTATTGAGTCAATGAAGCCATTAATATCTTTATTAAATCAACACACCATTACCAACTTAGGAATTTGTTTACCGGGAGTAGCAAATTATGATGAAGGGATAATTATTTCAGGTGCAAATATCCCTAATTGAGTTAATTTTAATATGAAAAATTTTATTTTGACTAATACAAAAGTTGAGAAAATTGTTTTTGAAAATGATGCTAATGCAATGGCTTATGCGGTTCATTCATATTACAAAAAAACAAAAAAAGATATTACTCAATTTTTTACTATTTCTACAGGTTTGGGAGCAGGTTTAGTTTATAAAGACGAGATATATTCAGGATACTCATTTCAAGGTTTAGAAATTGCTTGAATGCCAGCATCATTTAATAAAGAGAAAAATCATTTGTCAACAGGATCTTGTGAATATTTTTCTTCAGGTTCAGGAATCGAAAAAAGAGCCAATAAAATTTTTGGTAAATCTTTAACAACCAAAGAGGTTTTTGATTTATATAATAAGGATGATAAAGCAAAAGATATTATTGATGAAGCTATTGAAACATTAGGCAGCACATTAGCAATTGTTATTTCAATTGCAAATCCAAATACTGTAGTAATTGGTGGTTCAGTGGCTAGAAATAATAAATGATACATTGATGCAGCTATTGCTTGAGCTAAAAAGAACTCATTGCCTTCTCAATTTAATGTTATAGAATTTTTAGACGACCCCTATGGCGATGATTGTGCTCTTTTTGGAATTGATGCACTTGCTAAGAAAAAATAAATATCAATTTTATTTTTTTGATCTTTTATGAACTAAATAAGCAAAAGATCATAAACAGAAAATAACAAATATAAATAAAGCTCCCAATCCAATAATTCCTAAAATCATAATTGGATTACCTAATGATTCTTTTTGAATTCCTATTGACATGTCCATATTAGCGTTTAAATTAGTTAATCCACCATAAACACTAAAGCGTGTAAAGAATGGTAGTGGGTAAATTAGCAATCCATATGAAATTGGAAATATAATACTTGGCCAAATTATTTTTTTAAATTTCATTGGTTCTTCTTTAGTAACTAATATAGAAGTTATATAAAAGAAAATAAATAAAAGTGGTGTAACTGCATGCAATCAAATTGTTTTTGCTCATTGGAAATCTTTAACATATGCATTATTTGCTAGTGATTTTGGAAATAAGTAACCTCAGAAAATTGACATAACAACAAATATATAACCCGTTGTTGCATTCATAATAGTATTGCCTCTAAAAATTATTTTATTATGAAATAATACAAACGTTGCCATAAATAAAAAACAAGAAAAATTACCTAGTTGTGTAAAGAACACAAAACTATTTAACAAGAATGGTGTCCCATTGTAATAATTATAATATTGTTGTTCAGTTAATCATCCACTTCCCTCTCCTGGAAATGGATTTATAACCTTTAAACCGAATAATGCTTCAGCAGTAATCATTGTAAAGACAAAACCTACTAAAGTTGAACCAAAAACGAAATAAGCAAAAAGTGTATTGAAGAATAATTTCTTTCTTTCTCCACCCCTTTTAAAACCAATTTTCAATGAATTAAGTGAAATTTGTGGCTCACCTTCTCTATTGGTTGATAAATAAGATAAGTATGCTGAATACATTTTATTTTTAAAACCAATATATAAAGTATAAGGTAACATTAATCAAGTGAATATTCCTAAAGATGCAACAAAGTAATTTTTATAATTTGTTTTCTCCATTTTTTTTATCTCTCATAAAATAAATGCAGTCATTAATAAAGAAACAACCAAACATAATAAACTGAGAGTTCTAGCTTCTTCAACATGGATTGGAATTAATTTGCTTGGATCAAAAGGATTAGAGTCAACTAATGCATCCGAACCATATTTTGCTCAATTTGGCAAATCAATAGCAAATGTGGTAATTCCAATAACAGCAAAAACAGCCATTACTAGAGAGAATATTGTAATTTTTGATATTTGCTTATAATTCATAATTTTAACAATTATAGCATTTAATGAATATTATTATTTATACTTTGTTGTTCTAGTAATGTTTGGAGGAGTTCCTTCACCATTTGAAACAATAGCATCAATTTGAATCAAGGCATTTTTTTCAATATTATTAATTTCTATAATTCGACCAGTTGGCATTGTTTTGGGAAAAAAATCCTTAAGATTTTTGGAAATTAAATTAATGTAATTTATATCTTTTACAAAAATATTTAACTTAACAATATCTTCCATTTTGTGATCAATATTTTCCAAAATATTTTTTATATTTTCTAAACATTTAATTGTTTGCTCTTCTATTTCATTAGATACTAATTTGCCGGTTGATACTTCAATTGGTAATTGCATGGAAATGTTATTATAGTGTGAAAAAGCAACACTTTGTGATGAGATGCAATTAATTGGACTTTTGTCTGTGTTATTGGCTTTAATAACAATTCCATGACGATCTTCAATTTCTTGAGGTGGAGTTCCATCGCCATGTGATACTATAACTTCTATTTGAACTAATGCTCCAAGAAGTAAATCAGATACTTCTATAATAGATAATGCTGGAAAATACCCAACTGCTCTAGCAATTGCTGAGTCTGGAAAAAAAGTTTTGTAAACATTTTGTACATGTTCCATATTATTTAAATCTTTAATGTATATGTTTGTCTTTACAATATCATCAAAAGGAACATCAATACTTTCTAAAATATTTTTGACATTTCTAAATGTTTGTTTTAATTGTTCTTTAATTCCACCAGCAACTAATTTGTTAGTTTTTGGATCTATTGGTAATTGTGCAGAAATGTTGTTATAGTGAGAGAATGCAACCGACTGCGAACTTAAAACACACTCAGGTGCAGTTTTTGTATTTCTAACAACTTTGATCAAGTCTCCAGCTTGCGGAGAATTCGGAATAGTTCCTTCTCCATATGTTATTACTGCTTCAATTTGCACTAAGGATCCCATTGGAATATTTTTAACTACCAATATTGTCATGGTAGGTAGATAATTCGAAAAGAAAGTCTTGTAAACTTCTTTTACAATTTCAATGTCTTTTAAAGTTTTGGTAAAAATAGTCATTCTTACAATGTCAGACATCACATGATTAATTCCCTTAATAATTGATTCAATGTTTTTTAATGATTGAATAGTTTGTTCTTTTATTCCCCCATTGACTAAATTGCCAGTTTTGGGATCTATTGGTAGTTGAGCAGAAAGATGGTTGTAATGTGAAAAAGCAACAGTTTGTGAAAAACCACAAATTGCTTTTGGCACACTATCTATATTTCTAGCTAGTATTGTATTTAATTTGTTCATATTTTAATTTTCCTAATTCTAATTCATTAATTTTTATATTTTAATAAACATAATAATTATACTACTCGCAATTCAAGTAAAGATAAATTATGTAAAATTATAAATTTACCAAAAAAAAATACCAATAAAAAAACTTTTTTTATTGTTATTTTTATTGGTATTTTTTTTGGTAACTTTATATAATTATATTAATGTATAACAAAAACAAAATTCGTTTAATAATGGTTATTATATATTTGGTGTGTACTACATATATATGGGTTGTGCCCTCTGAAATATTTTACAAGTTAATATTTCAGCTTTTTTTAACAATTACTATGTCAATATTCTTTATTAAAGTATTTATTGAGAAAAAACAATTAATTGAGATAAAGGATGGTGTTCCTGTCATTTCAAATTTGCAAAATTGAGACTTACAAAAAGGAAAATATTTAAAAACATCTATTGCCGTATCTTTTTTTGCCACAATTTCTACTGCTTTAGCAATTGCAACGTTGGTCTTAATTATTCAAAGGACTAATGAACCCTTAGGAAATGCATTTGAAACCCTTACTTCTCAATGAGCAATTGTTGGTTATTCATTTTTAACTAACCTTTTAATTCTAACTTTCTTAAGTGTTTGGAATAGAAGAATGTGTTCTAAATTATTTTATAACAATAACTTTGTTGAAGAAGTTAGTTTAAAAAAACTAAATTGATTTTTTAAAAAAGAATCTCGTATTATTGTTTTGTTAACACTACATAACTCAATTGCAAGTGGTATTTTTGCAATAATTATTTATAAAGACATTAAAAAGAATAATTTACAACCGCTCAACAACATAATTAATCTATAATTTAAATAAAAAGTGATAATTTGCATTATAATTTTCTTATAAGTTTTAAATTATTAATCTTATTATTAAGAAAAAATATGAAGAAAAAAATATTGTTTCTAAGCATTTTAACACCTATTGTGTTCATTCCTTTAATTTCGTTATCAATGAAAATTAACAATGAAATTAAAGTGAGTGATTCACATAAAAGTTTAAAAGAAGGAAAACAACATGAAAATCATTCTACTAAATTAAATTTAGATGGTTTTGACTCAAACAAAATAGTAAAATACAAAATTACTCAAGAAGAGTTTTCAGAAATAGCTCAGAAAGCTCAAAAAAATCCTATAGTTTTAAATTGAATGACTAGTGTTTTGAAAACAATATGAATTTTGAATCAGCCACAAATTTTTTATTTTCATTAGAACTCAACCAAAAGACCAAAGAATTTATGTTTAACGGTCTTTATGACAAAATGTCAACAATAGAATCTCAATTAATTTCGAACATCAATGCAAATGCAATGGAAACAAAAAATCAAGCAAGAGCACAATCGAGAGCACAATATATTCATGTAAATGGAACATATTTGAAAAATATAAATGGAAGTAATATAATAAATAAAGGTAGGTCAAGAACCGCTCCAGAAATACATGATAGTTTATTCGGAGATGATGTATCATATATAAGATATGATACCCAAGATGTATATAACATTTATACAAAGGGCCTTGATAAAAACTTTGTCAAAAGATTAGAAAGAGCAATAAAGAATGTAAACGGGAGCAAATATGTTTTAGATATAGCTATAAGAAATATGGGATTTTTTATACCTGATAGTTTGGGGGTGGCGTTTGATCCTCTTGTTATTGAAGCATTTTTAACTAATATATATAATGAGTGAAATTGAATGGGTCTTTCTAATGATGTTAATTTTTTAAGAGCTAATACTAATTGATTACAAAATATAGGTATGTATACAAATGATTTAAAAAAGATTTTAGAGGGTTATAGTATTATAACAAATAGCCATTATTATTCAACTGATTGAAGATATGTTTCAACTAGTATAATTAGTAGATTTTCTGGATTTTTATTTAGTATTAAAGAACCAACTTTTATGACACAAGCAATAGCTATTGGGATTCATGCTATAAATGAAATGTTAAATGTCCCAATGGGAAATGGTTACTCACCAATAGAAAATATGCACGATCATGGTCTGAATGATTGAAATTCTCAACTAAGGAATAATTTTACAGCAATTGGTTCTTTGGCTCAACAGGCAAGTCAATCGGGCAACAATAAGTTTGTTGATGGCGTAGAGTGAAAAGTAACCGACGGATGATGAACGTTACCAAAACTATACTTAAAATGACAAGGAAAAAGAGATTGAATAGATGTTTCTCCTGGACAAAGTTTTAATTGAGGAAACAAAGTTCCTCCTAGATATTAATAAAATGAATAAAGCAAACACCAATTTAACTTATGTTTAGTTGGTGTTTTGAATAATTTGTTAGCAGTAAGAAATGTATATTTATTTTCGACACTCAAAAATAAATATTTCTTCTATTGTATTTTTTTCCTC
>JAGUQV010000046.1 GCA_030154525.1 Mycoplasmataceae bacterium
AATTGGCATTAATTCATTATTGGAAAATAAAAATATTGCTGATGATTCAATATTAAATGATAATCTTTCAAATAATGTTGTTTCAGACTATCCTGCCACAACTGGATATGTTTCATTGGCAAACCAATTTAGACACTCAGTGCAAACAAATCAAGGTTGAATTGGTATAAGCGAAGACTCAAAATCATTACTTTATACAACATTTGATGGTGTGAGAAGATGAACCAAAGACATGCAAAGTACAATTTACGATGCAAAATTTAATCATTTTGATAACACACTAACTGTTTTGACTCATTCTCCTGATCCAACAGGAAATCATTTCTTTACAATCACACTTTTAGATATTAAAGGTAATACCTTGTCGACTTTTAGAGACTCGCTCGCTATACCTGATTTTCCTCTTGATACTAGAGCACCTTCACCTTACAGTTTAAAGATAGTTAAGAATAATAATGATTTATGAACAATGGTTTCTGTTAATCCACTAGCATACTTGAGTCCGTTAGATTATAATACCCCAACTACTAACATTGCTGGAATTAAAATTTTCTTATCTAATAAAAATACTTCAGGAGACTGAAGCACCGGATTGTCAACACAACCAACTACAACAGCTAATAGTTGAATAAAATCATCAATTCCAAATACTATTATTTCCACGGCTGGACATACTAAAAATTTAAAATTTATTTCTGATTTTCAATTTTATTTAAAGAATGGAAAAGTTGCCATTTCTACTGTAACACGTCACCAATCCACTTCTAATGCAGTAGGAGCTGCTGTATATCATACTTTAAGCGATATGACAACATCTTCATCATGAGGATCATCTTTTGTTCAAGGTGTAGATTTAAAGCCAATGCTTGAGACACCAATTTTTGGCATACGAGAAAATGAAACTTTTACAAAAGGAATTGCAGGTATAGGTTACTCAAGATTCTTCCCAGAAAACAATAATGAAGTTTTAATACCGATTAGAACAACATATGCACCTACTATAGGTCGGAGTGATCCGGTTGCTATTGTTGCTTTGCCAAACAATGGAAATATTAGATTTCCTCTTAGCTACTCTGTTAGTAATTGGGCCGACATTATTGAAAAATATCAAAATTTTTATAGTCCTTTTGGGTTGCGAAAAGATCAGTTTTTGCAGACAGATTTTTCAATTTTTTCTGAATTATCATTAATGAATGAAGGTAACAAATATTTACCTTCTCAAATATCTTATGATGATAGACCATTTGACTATAATCCAAATACCATCGAATTTAACATCCCAACAGAAGTGTGGAACATTAGAACATTAGACACTAGATTCAACAAACCTACATATCATGTCACTAAAGCACCCTTTCTTGTTGTAAGAGATAAATCTAATATTCAACCATATGGTGTTGGTGCTATAGTTTTTAAAAAGGATATAAATTCTGATAACGCAATTACTCATTGAGGGAGTGGAGGTATAGAAGGGAAAATTGTATCTTATGGTGATTATCAAAAGCTGGCTGATGCAAATCCTGAGTTATTAAAGAAAACTGTAGAAGAAATAATCCCTAATGATTTGTTAATATTATCTAAAAGTAATCTTGAAAATTATGATTTTGGTGTTACAACCATATCGGGTGACAAAAGCAAAATAATCACAATTGAGAGTAAAGATACAGTTAATCAAAATTTAAATATGAAAATTGTCTGAAGGCAGAAACTTTACAGCTCGCCAACTGATTTTTTTTACTTTGAGTATAGTGAAAATGTAACCATTTCTGGTTTTGGTAAAGTAGATATACCTATTTTTTCTACAAGAGCTTACAATGTATTTCAAATAAATAGTATTTCTGGTAATACTAAAGACATAGATATTTCTGTTGAGCAAAAATCAGGTCAACCACATTATGCTAATTTATTTGAATTAAGATTTGGTTATAAAACTAGCAATGGAACCACGATTGATTTAGGTAGCGGAGGGAAAAATGGTTTTTACACTGCTGAAGCTATTAAAACAATATCTGCAGCTGGACAAGGTAGTAGAATAACTAAATTTAGTGATATGAATTTATATGTGAAAATGTTTGCAAAAACAACAGCTACAGAAGAGATTTGAACTTATGACAAGCAAGAATATTATTTATTGAATAATTTAATGTCATCTATTAATAGTGTAGTTCCTGCCAAACCTGATATTGATAATAGTAACTTAAATTTTCATACTTCATATTTTAACCCGACCGGTATTTCTGCGTCCTATCAACTTGAATATTTTGTAAATGTTCCTGATGATTGAGATATTACTTGAGGATTTAAATCGAAAGTTGTTATGGAAAACATCATATTAGAAGTGACAGAAAATGTAGTTGATTTGGCAAACAATAAAGGAATATTCCTTTATTTCATGGATAAAAATGGTTCAAGAGTTAGAATAACAAGTAACCAAACAATAATAACTCCT
>JAGUQV010000076.1 GCA_030154525.1 Mycoplasmataceae bacterium
AATATTACTATTAATAATATTATAGGTCTCAAAATAAAAATTTTTATTTTTTTTCAATATTGGAAAAATTTTTTCCATTTTAGAAAAAAAATGTTATTGACTTAACAAGATATATAATTGATTTGTTAAGCATATAAGTGTGTGCTTTTAAATAAGGTGGGGAAAATGCAACATTATAAAAATATGGAAAAATTTGAATTTAAGGATTATGAGGATCCAAATTTACAATCAAAAAATAGATTAAATTCTAGAACATATACGAGACAATATACTACATTAAAAGAAGCTCTTAATTTTAATATTAAAGATCGTGGACAAATCATTGATTTAAATGGAGACTGAGATTTTAAATTATTTGATTCGCCATTATATATAAATAGCAAAGTGATTAAAGATAGCACCACTTTAAAAATGGATAAAATAATTGTCCCTATTCCATGACAAATGAGTGGTTTTGGAAAGATGCATTATTCAGACGTCTGATGGACATTTCCAATTACTCCTCCAAAAGTTATATCAAACAATCCAACAGGTTTGTATAGAAAATTTCTCAATTTAACAAAAATAAGTAATTTAGATGATTATATTTTAAGATTTCATAATGCTGATTCATGCATTAAAGTGTTTGTAAATTCAAAAGAAGTTGGTCTAACAAAAGGTTCAAGATATGTTGCAGAATTTAACATTAACAATTATATTAAGGAAGGCAAAAATGAAATTTTAGTAATTTGTTATCAGTGATCAGATGGTTCATATATTGAAGATCAAGATCAATGATGATTTTCTGGCTTATATAGAAATGTAGAAGTATTAGTGGAATCAAAAGATTTGATAAATGATTTTTTTATAAAAACACATCGAAAAGATGTTGGTACATATGAATTAGAAATAGAATTAGAGAGTAAAGTAAAATTGCTAAAAGATATATTCATTTCACTATATGATCCAAAAAATAAATTGGTATTTAAAGAGCAATTAAATTTTATAGATAAGAAGATTAATTTCACCAAGAAATTAAACGATCTCTTGGAGTGAAATGCAGAAGAGCCACATTTATACACAATTGTTTTTTCGGACGTAAATAATAGATGATTTATTCCTCAAAAAGTTGGATTTAGAGAAGTCAAAACAATAAAAAGACAAATAATAATAAATGGTAAACCAATAATGTTTAAAGGTGTTAATTTCCATTCGCATAATCCTAAAACTGGTAAAGCTGTTTCTGTTGAACAAATTGAACGTGATTTAAAATTAATGAAAAAATTTAATTTAAATGCAGTCAGAACATCTCACTATCCTCAAACTGTTGAATTCTATGATTACTGTGATAAATTTGGATTGTACGTTATTGATGAAGCAGACCTTGAAGCACATGGTTTTGAATTAACTGGTGATTGAGCATGAACATCAAATGATGTTAAATTTGAAAAAACATACATCGAGAGAGCCACCAGAATGGTGCATAGAGATAAAAACCATCCATCAATAATTATGTGATCGCTTGGTAATGAAACTGGATTTGGGAAAAATTTCATTACAATGGCGAAAGAATTAAAGAAAATTGATAATACTCGATTATTACAATATGAAGGTGATTTTGATTGTGAAATAACAGATGTACACTCCAATATGTACACAAGAATAAAAATTGAAGATGGCGACCCCAAAAGAAGAGATTTACAATCTGTTATTGATGGTAAAGTTTCCGATGGAACTTTCCATCCAAATTGACTTGACAAACCACATATTGAATGTGAATTTGCACACGCTATGGGTAATGGTCCTGGATCATTAAAAGATTATTTTGATTTCTTTTACAAGCATGATGACATTTTTGCGGGAGCCTTTGTTTGAGAGTGATATGACCACGGAATTGAAGCGAAAAATGAGAAGGGAGAAATATACTATAAATATGGTGGTGACTTTGGAGATGATCCTACCAACGGACCATTCTGTATTGATGGCTTACTAATGCCAAATGCTCAACCTTCTCCATCGTTATTTGAATACAAGGAAGTTATTTCTCCAATACATACCGAAATATCTAGTGATTTTAAAAGTATTAAAATCACTAATAGATATGATTTTAAAGATTTTGATGATTTAGAAATACTAATGAGAATAATTGATTCAAATGGAACAATTATTTACAGTGATTTATTGAATCATTCTGGATTAAAAGCCAGAGAATCAGTCGCATATAAGATTCCAGATTTCACTAAGAAAATTAATACTTATTATTGAATTCAAATTTTGACAAAAAACAAAGTAAAAACTGACTATTCAAATAAAGGTCATCAAATTTCTATTAAAGAACATGAACTTGATTTTAATGAAGAGTTGGTAGAAAACAAAGATAAAATAACTTTTTCAAAAGTTGAAAAAGATCATGAAATAATTTTTAAAATAAATAAAATTAAAATTCATTTTGATAAAATAACTGGTAAATTATTTAATATAATGAATTATGATAAAATTATTGTGAAAAAAGGTCCAAGCTTGAATTTTTGGAGAGGGTTAACAGATAATGATGCTGATGAATATAAACAAAAATGAACTAAACAATTCTTTATCCATTTATTCTCAGAATCATTACTAAGTTATGAAACAACTAAGCATAATAGTTATTTTGAAATAGTGGTTCATACCATTAACGGGGCTGTAAATCAAGCTTGATTTTTTAAGTCAACATACACTTATAAAATTTATAATGATGGAACTATAAATATTCAAGTTTTGGGTAAAAGAGATGGATTGTTTTTGGTAACAAAAGAAATGGCTAATGCAGCAGGTTCTGGATCATCTATTTCAGTTGATCCAAATGATATTTTTCCAAAAATGTTACCTAGAATTGGTCTCAAATTAGAGATTGATAAATCTCTAAGTAATTTTGAATATTTTGGTAAGGGGCCTGGTGAGTCATATTCGGATTCATCCGAATATAATACATATAATTTATGGAAACAAAATGTAGATTTGGCTTTTACTAATTATGTACACCCACAAGAAAATGGTAATAAACATAAAACACTATGAACAAAAATTTATGATAAATCACATAAGAATACCATTAAAATAGATAGTAGGGGATTTAATAATAGATATGATTTTTCACTTCATTGATATGATGATATGGATTTAACAAATGCAAAACATACAGTAGATTTAGTAAAAAGAAATTATCTAACTTTAAATATAGATTACAAGCAAAATGGACTTGGATCTAATTCTTGCGGACCACAACCATTAGATAAGTATAAATGTAAATTTGAAGATTTTTCAATGAACTTCAATTTAAAAATAGAATAGTAAAAGTAATATAAAGTTAAGAAAAGAGGAATTATGAAAATATTAGTAACAGGGGGAGCAGGATACATTGGTTCTCATGCTGTTTATTCATTAATTGAGCAAGGTTATGATGTTGTGATAATTGATAATTTATCAAAAGGATTTAAATCAAACATTCATCCAAAAGCAATGTTTTACAATGCTGACATCAGAAATGAAAGCGAGCTTCAAGAAATTTTTAAGATAGAAAAAAATATAGAAGGAATTATGAATTTTGCAGGATTAATCATTGTGCCAGAAAGTGTTATTGAGCCATTAAAATATTTTAATAACAATACACATGGTGTTGAAGTACTTTTAAAAGTAGCAACAAACTTTAATGTAAAATATTTCATATTTTCTTCAACAGCGGCTGTTTATGGAGAACCAAAAAATGTTCCAATACTTGAGACAGATCTTAAAGAGCCCATTAATCCATATGGCGAATCAAAATTAGCTGCAGAAGCAATCATTAGAGGTTGAGCAAATGCGACTAGTTCGAATTATGTTATATTTAGATACTTCAATGTTGCAGGAGCTCACAAAAGTGGGAAAATTGGTATAAAAGGGAATTCATTAACTCATTTATTGCCTTGTGTGATTGAAAGTGCAATAAATAACAAAACATTTAAGGTTATGGGAACTAATTATGAAACAAAAGATGGTTCATGTATTAGAGATTTTGTTCATGTTGTAGACTTGGTGGAAGCACACATTATTGGTTTAGAATGATCAATTAAAAATAAAAAATCAGATATTTTTAATTTAGGTTCTGGTAATGGATATTCTGTATTAGAAGTTCTAAATGAATCAATAGCAACTCTAAAAATCAACATTCCCAATGAATTATCTTCAAGAAGAGATGGAGATCCTGCGAAATTATTTGCAGATACCAAAAAAGTAAGATCAATTTTGAAATGAGAAACAAAATATTCACTTGAGCAAATGATTCAAACTGAATATGATTTTAGAAAGAATAACGAAAATGAATAAAGAAAATTTAATTAAAAAACACTTTGAATTATTTAAAGTTAACCCAAATACAATAATTTTATCACCATCAAGAATTAACATTATTGGTGAGCACATTGATTATTTAGGTGGTAATGTTTTACCAGCTAATATTGATTTATATATGATTGGAAGTTTTTCTAAATCGGAAGACTTTGAAATATATTCAAAAAATTTTAAAAATTCTGGTGTCAAAAAAATAAAAAACACTACTAATTATAAATATGATGAATCACACGGTTTTGTAAATTATCTTTTAGGTTGTGTAGAGATATTAAGAAAAAATAATTTCAAAATATCTGGTGCATCCATATGCATTTCTTCATCGATACCACCATCATCAGGATTATCATCATCAGCATCTTTTGGGGTTTTAATTATCAAGGGATTATTGTCATTGTATAACTATGAAATTGATGGTATTGAAGTTGCAAAATTATTTAAAGAAGTAGAAAACAATTTTATGAATTTAAAAAATGGAATCATGGATCAGTTCATTATTGCAAATGGCATTGAAAATAATTTAATGTTATTAAATACATCAAATCTTGAATATTCAAATCATAAACTTAACTTAGGTGACTATCAATTTATTGTTTTTAATACCAAAAAACAAAGAGAATTAGTTGACTCCAAATACAATGAACGAGTTGATGAAACTTCAAAAGGTTTGGACATTATTAATCAAAGCAATAACTATAAGTATTTAACAGAAATTCCTTTAGTTAAAATAAATGAAACATTAAAATTAATTGATAATGAAACAATTTGTAAGAGAGTCAAATTCGCAATTGAGGAACAAAATAGAGTTTATGAATTCATTATAGCTTTAGGAGCAAATGATTACCAAAAAATGGGTAAATTATTAAATGAGGGTCATCAAGGTTTGAGATACTTATATGAAGTATCTTGCAAAGAATTAGATTTTATAGTTGATGAAGCAAATAAAATAACAGGTGTTTTAGGCGCTAGAATGACTGGTGCAGGTTTTGGCGGATGTGCAATTGTTTTAGTGGATAAAAAAGAAATAAATAATTTAGAAAATACTTTGTGTGAACTGTATAAAAATGAATTTGGTTATTCATGCGAAATGTATATTGTTAAGGTTGTAAATTATGCAGAAAATATTAATTAATATTATTAATGCATTTGTAGATAGTAAACTCACCAGTAAAAAAGAAGCCTTTGAAAAAATTAACATAATATTATTAGATTATGGTTGTGAAGAAATTACTACTTTATCTAGCTCAGAAAAAAAAGATTTTGACTTAAATAAACATTTTTTTTATATAAATCAGTTGAGAGAATTTATATCTAAAAAATTTCGTGAAAGTGATGTATTAATTGAAAACAGAATTAATAAAATTTTGGGTTTATTTATTCCTAAGCAATCGATAATAAACTCACGATGAAAAAATAATGATAAGTTTGATAAACTATTTAATCTTTCGCTATTATCATATTACATTAAAAAAGATAAAAATGACTTAAATAAGAATTGAATTCACAATAGCAAATATGGTGCAATAAAAATGTCTATTAATAATGCAAAGCCAGAAAAAACTCAGAAACAAATAATTTCTGAAAAAAATTTTGTTTCTGAAAATAAAGAAGAACCAAAGTGTCCTATTTGTATTGAAAATATTAATTTTAAAGGAAGTTTGGTTAAGGATTCAAGAGAGAATTTAAGAGTTATAATGTTGAGCACATTAAAAAAAGATGACTGATTTTTTCAATATTCACCATATGCATATGTAAATAAGCATTTTATTATAAATAATACTGAACATACTCCAATGGTTATTAACAATAGAACGATAGTTGACTTAATTAATTTTATTGATTCTAATAATAATTATTTTTTAGGTAGCAATGCAGATTTAACAATTATTGGTGGATCACTTTTGGGACACAATCATTACCAAGGCGGCGAAGATGATTTGCCAATAATGAATGCCAAATATATAGATTCTTTAATTTTTATGAATACAAAAATAGATGTATTAAATTGACCATTAAATGCTATAAAAATTTCTTCATTTGATAAAAGTGAGGTAGTAAAAATTTCCAATTATTTTATTAATAGATGAAAATCATTTTCTAATCATAACTTAAAACAAAAAAATAATTCAACTACATTAATAGTTAAAAAAATAAAAAATAATTTTGAAGCGTATTTAATTTTTAGGAATAATTCTACGAGCGATGAACGTCCTTTTGGCAAATTTCATATTCAAGAATCTAAGTTCCATATTAAGCAAGAGAATATTGGATTAATGGAAGCGGCAGGACTAGCAATTTTACCTAAAAGATTAGTGAATGAAATTCAAGAAATAATTCAACTAAATGATAACAATAAGATAGATGAAATAAGAAACATTGATAACTTAAAAAAACACGTGAATTGAATTGAAAAAATAATCAGCGAAAACATAATTATTAATGAAGATAATTTGCTTAAGGAAATTTCAAATGTTTTTGTTAGTTGTCTTGAGGATTGTAAAGTAATAAGTGATGATCAATTAGTTACCTTCGTCAAAGATAGTGTTAAATATGATGTAATGGCATTTAATGTTAAGAATGACATTGGACTTGATATTGAGATTCTACCAATAGGATTTACCATTAAGAAGATTAAATTGAATAATGAAAATTTTCTACTAGAATATGAAAATATAGATAATTACTATGAAAATAATGATATTTTTTTGAATGCATTTGTTGGTCCTGTTGCAGGTAGAATTGAAAAGGGAATTGTCAAATTAAAAGATAAAACAATAAATTTAAGAACAGATAACAATAATAATTACATTCACGGAATGAATCAAAAGTGATCAGATTTAATGTTTGATATTGAAGTATCTTCATTTGATGAATTTATCGAAATATCTGGTAAGGTTAATCAATATAATATAGAGCTTGATTGTAATTATAAAATAGAAATAATTCTTACTGTTTGAAGCAACAAAAATATAATTAATTTTTCTTACAAAATTGAAGCAGACAAAGAAACCATTTGTAATCCGACACATCATTTTTATTGAAGACTTCCTCAAACAAAAAACATTTTTGATTTAAATCTTAATTTAAGATCAAAAAACTATTGAAAATTAAATCAAAATTTTAATCCAATGGAAAGAAAAAATTGAATATATAATGATTTTCTAAGAGTGGAAGATATTAGAAAAAAAATTGGCGAAGAGCAAACAAAATTAGTGGGTGGTGGAATAGACCACCCTATTGAACTAATTGGAGAGTCAAGAATTATATTATCGTCACAAGACTATAGGAGTAAATTAATGATTGACTCAACACTGACAAATGTAGTAATTTATACTCATAATTGAAAGTCAGTAAATAAATTATTAAATACTAATGGGGAAATCCATCAAGGACTGTGTATTGAGTATCAAGAGATTCCCACATCAATTAAAAACCAAAATTTTAAAAAAATAATTATTAGTAAAAGAAAACCATACAAACATAATACTATATATATGTTTGAAGCAAAATAGAGTTAATTATTTAATATGATCAGCATTAAGGTTAATTAACTTATCGAATTCATCACCTCTAGTTTTATAGTATTCTAAGAAAAACATATCTAAGAAAACACTTATTAATGAAAATGAATGTCTTGGTAATTCTCTTTCATTAATGTTCTCATAATCAATAAAGGTTAGTGAATATTCTTTTTTTGAAAATTCAGCAATATTACTTTTGTTTGATAGTGTGATAGAAATTATATTTGTTCCAGGAATATTTTCCTTAATATATTTAATTCTGTTTCCAATTTTGTAATTTTTGCCAGATATTGATATTACTATAATTAGTGAGTTGTGATTTATATTATTGCATTCAGGATTTGAAATTTCTAATGACCTTGATCTTTTTCCAATTTTATTAAATTTAGATGAAAAAATAGACCCTATATAATAATTTGCGCCTCCAGACATGAAATAGATATCATTAGTTTGGTCTACAAGTTTATTGAAGTGAATAAAATCATAATTTGATATATTTTCAAATGTTTTATGCAATGAATAAATAAAAGTGTCGTTTAAATAACCTATAATCCTATTTTCATTAACTTTTTTACCTTTAACCATAGAAAGGATTGATCTGAAATCTTTATAACCTGAAAAACCACATTTTTGTAAAGTTTTAGTTATTTTAGAATTACTTACATTCATATTTTTTGAGATGTCAGAAATTTTAAGTAAAAATAATTTACCTTCTTTATCCATTTTGGATAAATACTTCAATATTTTTGTATCCAAAACAGATAAATTGTAAGCATTATTCATCAATATTAAATCAATTTTACCATCGTCATTATCATTCATATTTTTTATTATATATTAGTATTAAATATCTATATATAATTAAGTAGAAAACAATCATAAAAATTCTCACAAATTAGAAAGGAAAATATGAAAAAATTAGAATTTGGAACAGCCGGAATAAGAGGCATTTTAGGTGATGGAGAAATATACTTAAATGAAACTCACATCATTAGAGTTGTTGATGGATTTGCTAAATACCTTATTGAAAATTTTGAGAATGCTGCACAAAGAGGAGTTGTCATAGGAAGAGACAACAGGAGGCAAAGTAAAAATTTTTCACAAATAGCATCAATGGTTTTATCAAAGTATGGAATAATTGTTCACTATAATGAAGAAATTAGTGCCACGCCATTCATATCTTATGCAACTAGAATTCTTAATGCGGTAGGAGCTATCAATATTACAGCCAGCCATAATCCAAAAGAATATAATGGGGTCAAACTATATGATAGTGAAGGATGTCAACTACTACCAGATGCAGTTGAAAAAATGTTAAGTTATTTTGAAGAATATGATTATTTTTTAGAAGAAAAAATATTATTTGAATTGAATAATTATATTAAATTTATTCCCAAAAAAATTTTAGATAGCTATTTAAATGAAGTCGTTAAAATTGGTGGAACAATTAATGATTTATCTAATATTAAAGTTGCTTACACTCCACAACATGGAACTGGTGCTAAACCTGTTAAAGAAATATTTGAAATTCTAAATATAAACGCACATTTTGAAGAAAGGGAAATGATTGAAGATACCGAATTTACTTATGTCAACAACCCTAATCCAGAATCTCCAGAATCTTTTAATAATGTATTAAAAATTGCAGTTGAAAATAATTGTGATATTGCTTTAGTGACTGATCCAGATGCTGATAGAGTTGGAGCAGCAATTAGAAATAATGATAATAAATACCAGATTATCACCGGAAATGAAACTGGTATTTTAATTTTTGATTATTTATTAAATAAACTTTCAAAAGAGCAAATTAAAAATCATTACTTAATTTATTCATTTGTTTCATCGTCTCTTCCTAAGAGAATTGCTGATATTCATGGAATGAAGTCTTATATGACAGAAACCGGATTTAAATGAATTGGAAATTTAGTTAAAAAAATTTCAGAAAATAGCCCACAGAAGAAATTTTTATTTGCCTTTGAGGAAAGTTATGGTTCACTAATTAACGAACAAATTTGTCGTGATAAAGACGCAATTCAATCAATTGTTATTTTATCAAAAATGGCAAGTTATTATAAAAGACAAGGTTTCAATTTAATTGATGTTTTAGATAACATATATTTAAAATATGGATTTGTCCAGAGTGGTACCATTACATTAAACATTAATTCATATGATCATGTAGACAAAATTAAAAAGTCTTTTAAGGAATTAAATATAAGTGATAGTTTATTCTTAGATTATAACCAAGGCATAAGATCAATTGAACCAAACAATATGCTTACCTACGAATTTGATGATGGATCTTGAATATCATTGAGGCCATCAGGAACAGAGCCTAAAATAAAAATATATTTATTTTTTGTCAATGATATAAAAGAAAAGGCTGTAAATAATTATAATAAATACTTTGATATATTATCTAAACTATAAAACAAAAAAATACTTTCTTATATTAGAAAGTATTTTTTTGTTTTAATATTCAAATATTATAGTTTTGAAAATTTATCTAATGTTCTAACAAATTGTGAAACATATGAAGTTTCATTATCATATCAAGCAATAACCTTAAACATTTGTTTCCCGTCTTTATCTTTAATAACTCTTGTTAGTTCTGCATCAAATAATGATCCTGCTGATGAACCAATAACATCAGTTGAAACAATTGGGTCAGTAACATATTCTAATGATGCACTTGCCATTTTTTTAACTGATTCGTTAATTTGTTCAATAGTTACATTTTTAGCTTCAATTTCAAATGTTAAATCAACAACAGAACCTGTAATTGTAGGAACTCTCATTGCCATACCATCTAATTTCCCTGCTAAGTGAGGTAATACTAACCCAACAGCTGCAGCTGCTCCAGTTGAAGTAGGAATAATATTTACTGCTCCAGCTCTTGCTCTTCTTAAATCACTATGAGGTGCATCAACTAATTTTTGATCTCCTGTATATGAGTGAACTGTTGTCATAAGTCCTGAAGTAATTTTAAACGCTTTATCAATTGCGTTTACAACTGGTGCTAAACAATTAGTTGTACATGAAGCTCCTGAAATAATAGTATCATTTTTATCCATAATACTATCATTAACAGAATAAACTATAGTTTTAATTCCTCCTGTTGCTGGTGCAGAAATAGCAATTTTTTTAGCTCCCGCTTTAATGTGTTTTTCTGCTCCTTCTTTAGTTGTAAAAAAACCTGTTGATTCAACAACAACATCAATTTTTAATTCACCTCAAGGTAAGTTTTGAGGATCTCTTTCAGCACAAATTTTGATTGTTTTTCCATTAACAATTAAGTTTCCATCTTTTGCTTCAACTTTTCCGTTGAAACGACCTTGCGCACTATCGTATTTTAATAAGTGTGCTAGTGTTTTAGCATCAGTTAAATCGTTGATTGCAACAATATTCAAATCCTTTTCCATTTTTAAATCGAAAATTTGTCTAAAGACTAATCTACCAATTCTTCCAAAACCATTTATAGCAATATTTTTCATTTTTTCTCCAATATTATTTATGTTATTTAATAGGTAGTCATTAAACTACTTTTAATATTATACAACTTTAAAAAATCATTTAGATAATAAATTTAAAGAAAAATCAATCTTTTTTAATGAATTTAATTTTTATTTTATAAATAGCAATAAATAATGATATTAACAATTAGATGAATAATAATAGAGGTATGTTATTGGAAACAATAATAAATAAAACCATAAAACAATATAAAGAAAATGATGTCGCAATTTTTCATAAAAAGACACTTGATATTAAATTCTCAAATGTTAATGCAAAAAATAAAATTGATAATGGGGTAATTATGTCCAAAAGTACTGTTGATTATTATGGGATATACAATGGATCATTTGTTGCTTTTGAAGCAAAGTCTACAGAATCGATCATAGTACCAAAAAACAATTTTAAATTGCATCAACATAATTACTTAAAAACAATAAAAAAACATGGTGGCATTGCTTTTTATATTATTTTGTTCAAGACAACAAATGAATTTTATTTAATTGATGTTACACTAGTTGATTATAATAAAAAATTAATAACACTAGAATTTGTTAGAAAAAATGGTTGTTCACTTGATTTAATATTTCCTGGTGTTATTGATTTTATAAGTAGTATATTATTTAATTAATTTTAAAATGAGTCTTTGAAAACTTTTGCTGCAACAAATTTTGGAACACTTTTAGCAGCAATATCAATTTTAGCTCCAGTAGAAGGGTTAATTCCCATTCTTGCTAGTTTATCAACTTTTTTAAAAATTCCAAAACCTGCTATAGAAATTTGTTCTCCTTTTTTTAGTTCATCTATAACTATATTAACAAATGAGTTAATAACATTTTCTGTATCTTTTTGTGTTATTCCAGTAATGTTCGACAATTCTGCAACTAGTTCTTTTTTATTCATAAGTTCTCCTATTAATTTAAATATAATTATATCATATTTATTTTTTATTTCTAAAAACAAGAGAAATGGGTGTTCCTCTAAAGTCAAAATATTCTCTCATTTGATTTTCGATGTATCTTTTATAAGTGAAGTGCAAGTAATCAACATTATTAACAAACAATACAAAAGTTGGAACACTCCCCTTTATTTGTTTTATGTAATTAATGTTTACTCTTTTTCCTTTTAGAGAGGGGGCTGGTTGCATTTGTTGCATTTCCATTATTACTTCATTAAGCAATGTAGTCTTTACTTCTCTTTCAATATTAATTTTTACTAAAGTAATTTCTTTTAATAATTTTTCTATTTTATTACCATTAAGAGCAGATATAAAAACAATTGGAGCTCATGTCATAAATTTAAATTCTTTTCTAATTCTTTTTTCAAATTCAATCATTGTATTAGTGCTTTTTTTGATCAAGTCCCACTTATTGATTACTATTATTATTGGTTTTTTGGATTCCATTGCATATCCTGCTATTCTTGCATCGAAATGAGAAAGTTCATTTGTGGCATCAATTATTAATAAGGAAAGATTACTTTCATCAAGTGATTTAAATGCTCTTCCAAGTGCATAGTGATCAATTGATTCAACAAGTTTTGATTTTCTATTAATTCCAGCCGTATCAACAATTTCAAATTCCTCATTATCAATTAGTAGTGTGGAATTTATTGAATCCCTAGTTGTTCCTGCAATTTCAGAAACAATTGCTCTTTCTTCATTTAATAATTTATTAAGTAAACTGCTTTTACCAGCATTTGGTTTTCCAATAATTGATAACTTGAATAAATTATTATCCTTTTCATCATCCACTTCAAAGTTCTTAAAAATCGATTCAAGCAATTCTCCAACACCCTCTCCATGCAAAGCTGAAATTGGAAATATCTCATCAACACCTAGTGTATATAGTGAAGTGTCAAATGATTTATTGCCTTCTGTTTTGTTGGCGGCAATAACAATTTTTTTATTACTTTTTCTAATTATATTAATTATATAAAAATCTTCTTTAGTAACTTCCATTCTTCCGTCTAAAACAAAAACGATTACTTTCGCTTCTTCAATAGCAATTTGTGCCTGTATTCTAATATCTTCTAAAAAAGGTTTTTTTTCAGTGCTTATTCCACCAGTATCAATAACTGTGAAATTTTTATTTAATCAACTAACTTTGTGATACAAACGATCTCTTGTAACACCCGGCTCATCAAAAACAATTGATTTTCTTTTTCCAATAATTCTATTATATAATGTACTTTTTCCAACATTTGGTCGTCCAATAATTGCAACTAAATTTTTACTCATTACTTATTCTTTCATCTACTAATAATAAAATTTTTTTTATTACTTCTTCAATACTAATATTTGAAGTATCAATTTCTATAGCGTCGGGCATCTTAATTAATGGATCATTTTCCCTATTTTTATCAAGTTCATCTCTTTTTTTGATGTTATTAAATACATTGTCCTTATCATATGGAATTTTTCTTTCTTCCAATTGAATCATTCTTCTTGCAGTTCTTACTTCTAAATTAGCAACAAGAAATATTTTTAATTCTGCATTTGGAATTACAACACTGCCGATATCTCTACCCTCCATAACTACACCTTTTTCAATAGCGAATTTTTGTTGTTTTTGAACACAAAATTCTCTTACTTTTTTGTAACTAGCAATTTTAGAAGCAAAAATTGAAATTTCATCTTTTCAAAGATGTGATGTAATATTAATATTATTTAATGAAACTTCTTCACATGGATGCATAATCAAAATAATTTTATTTAAATTGTTAATGACTTTTCTTTCATCGTTTAAATCAATTTTATTTTGAATACAAAAATATGCAACTGCTCTGTACATTAAACCTGTATTTATAAATAAATAGTTTAAATTCTTAGCAATATTTTTTGCAATAGTGCTTTTTCCAACTCCAGAGGGCCCATCAATTGCTATATTAATTTTTTTCATAGAATTACTTCCTTAGAGCGATTTTTGTAACTTTGATTTTATCAGTTTCTTCTTGTTTATTATACTCATTTGGAAAGTAATCTTTAATAAATTTATTATATGTATTTGAATTATATTTTTTTTCTTCATTTTTTTCATTACTTCTTTTTCTTTCATTTTCATTAACTTCACTTAAATGTTTGTCAATTTCATCAATTTGTTCCTGAGTCCCTAAATCAATTGAATCAATTTTTGAAAGAAATTCTTCTTGTTTATTATTTAGAAAATCTACATTATGAAATATTGCAGAAAGCTTTTTGTATTGTTGATTAAAGTTTTTATTGGTGTTAATAAGTGATTCTCGAATATTTTGGTTTTCTAAAATTTCTTCCCTATATTTCATTCACTTTTCTACTCTTGTCTCTCTCTTATTCATATCTTAATTTATTTTTTTTACTTTTAAAATTCAATCATCATGAGTTTTATCTTTTGTATTTTTCAAAATATTACCAACTTGTTGCTTATCTTTATCCTTTATTTTTGGAACATAAATTTTAATATTTAATTTTAAATCACCATATTGACCAGTATCAATATTCTTAAAACCTCTTTTTTTAATATTAACTATTGAACCAGATTGAATATCATTTTTAATAACAATTTCTTCAATGCCATATGGAGTAGGTATTTTAACCTTCTCTTCATTGATTATGCTAATGAACGAAATTGGAAAATCAAGCAAAATATTATCACCATTTCTTTTATAAAATGGATGCTCTTCAATGGTTATAATTAAAATTAAATCACCTGATGGACCACCATTTTTACCTGGACCACCATATCCTTTTACTAATATTGTTTGTGATTCTTGAACGCCTTCTGGAATTTTTACAACAGGATTACCAGTAGTTTTTAATATTCCATTACCAGAACATTTGCTACATTTTTTAATAATGTTTTTTCCGCTACCTTGACATGTTCTACAAACAATTTGTTCAACCATTTGTCCAAATGGAGTTTGTATTCTTCTTGTTTGTTCTCCAGTACCACTGCAGGGATCACATTTTTGAATATCACTCTTGTTTTGAGCTCCACTTCCTTCACAATTATCACATGTAACATATTTAACTAATTTTTCAGAAAATTCTTTACCTAAGACAGAATCTATGAAAGAAATTTGTAGTTTTGCTTGAAGTGTATTACCTTTTGTTGGCTCGTTCTTGCTTTGGTTTTTTTTCATACTTCCACCAAAAGGATTGAAGCCACCAAATACATCATTGAATATATCTCCAAAACCACCGAAACCACCGAAACCACTCGTTTTTGAATAATTATCACCACCAGAGTTAGCTCCATCATGTCCATAAGCATCATATCTTTGTCTTCTTTCAGGGTCTGACAAGCATTCATTAGCTTCATTAATTTCTTTAAATTTTGCCTCTCCATCAGGAGATGAATTTTTATCTGGATGGTATTTCATTGCTAATGAGCGATATGCTTTTTTAATTTCTTTCACATCAGCATCTTTGGAAACACCTAGTACTTCATAATAATCTTTTTTCTTCATATATATTAAAATATTACCACAATTAATATTAATAGATATTAAATATTAATTTTATATTTTGTTAAGAGCGTTCATTATAATCTCTCTCTTTTTTACAAGATATACATCATGTGATATTAAATTATGACTGTACATTTTTTGTAGTTCTTCTAGTTTAAAGTCAACTTCAGTTTTGTTTTCATAGTTTGTGTTTTGACCAAATTGATCATTTGAAAAATTAAATTCTTGAGTGTTCATTTCAGGTTGAAAAAAAGGGTTGTTATTTTGATTAAAATTCATCATCCCAGTATTCATTTGGTTTGGATTAATTACACCAGTATTCATCATTTGCACTTGTGGAATCATCATTTGTGGAACCGGGTTCATAACACCAGTATTCATCATTTGATTCATCGGATTTGGATTCATCATTCCAGTATTCATCATTTGTCTTTGTGGAATCATCATTGGTGGAACCGGGTTCATAACACCAGTATTCATCATTTGCATTGCATTTGGATTCATCATTCCAGTATTCATTTGGTTTGGATTAATTACACCAGTATTC
The DNA here is from genome assembly GCA_030154525.1 of Mycoplasmataceae bacterium. Lineage (GTDB taxonomy): Bacteria > Bacillota_I > Bacilli_A > Mycoplasmatales > Metamycoplasmataceae > UBA710. The sequence goes on from JAGUQV010000076.1 coordinate 16,369, forward strand.
ATCATTTGTGGAACCGGACGCATAACACCTGTATTCATCATTTGATTCATCGGATTTGGATTCATCATTCCAGTATTCATCATTTGTCTTTGTGGAATCATCATTTGTGGAACCGGGTTCATAACACCAGTATTCATCATTTGTCTTGGCTGGTTTGCAAATCTATTTTGATTTAGTGTTAATGTACCACTATTAATTTGATTTCTAATAATGTTTTGTGCTCTAGCAGCCATTTGGTTATTCAAAGCTCTTTGATTGGGATCAATCATCCCTGTGTTCATCACCTGTTGGTCATGATTAACTTGTCTAGGTCTACTCATTTGTTCTTGATTCATTGCTAAACCATTATTTCTTAAATTTCTTGAATTATTTCTCATAATCTTGCCTCTTCTTGTCTATATATGATAATTATATCTTTTAATTTTAAAAAAAGTAAAACAAAGATAAATAATATTATCTCGAAATTTAAATTTAAATTACAATACTTTTGAACATATTTACAATATAATTTTAAATAATAAATAATATGCCGTTTTAGCTCAGGGGCAGAGCACTTCCATGGTAAGGAAGGGGTCACAAGTTCAATTCTTGTAAGCGGCACCATATGGTCAAAGACTATCAACAACATTAAATTAAACTAAATATTTGTTTCATTGCTATAATTTTAATTATATTATGGTTGGAATAGATATTACGTCAATTGACAGATTTGAAAATAAAGATGAAAATTTTGCAAAAAAAATTTTATCAAATAATGAATTTTTAGATTGAGAAAAAGAAGATGCAAAGGAACTTTTCTTAGCCACTAGATGAGCTATAAAGGAAGCAATTTTTAAAAGTGACAATCAATTTTCAAATTTTAGTGATATAAATATAAGCAAAAAACAAAATAGATATGTTTTTCAAAACTTTGAAATTAGCACTTCAAAAGAAAACAATTTTGTTATAGCAATAGCGATAAAAAAGAAAGATGTGTAGAATGAAAATAAATTTAAAAGCAGCTTTCAGAAAACCCTTATGAGATTCAAGAGCAATGAGGTGTAAAAGAATTGTCAGAAAAATGGATAAAGATCCTGAAAGATTTACTTTGCAATGAAGAAATGATTTAATTTCAAAATACTCTTCAAAAATGTTAAGTGGTTTTAATATAAATGTTAAAGTAACTGGTATTGAAAATCTTGGAAAAACAGGTCCGGCATTGCTAATTGGAAATCATCAAGATACTAGCGATGCTCTAATTGTACTAAAAGCCTTGGAAAAAATTTCTTTTGAAAAAGAAGAGAAAAACAAAATTGCAACTTTTGTTGCTAAGCATGATTTGAAGTATCATAATTTGATTAGATACCCACTAGAACTAATTGATGTATTTTTTTTAGAGCAAAATGATTTCAGAAAATCATTTGAGATTTATAGAGATTTTGGTAAATTTATTAAGAATAATAAAACATATGGAATCGTCTTCCCAGAGGGAACTAGAAATAGAGAAGGTAATATTTCTGAGTTCAAGTCTGCATCTTTGAAGATCGCACAAAAAGAACTTTTACCAATTATACCTTTTACAATAAATAATTCAGTGAGAGGATTAGATTGAACGAGAACCGAAGAATTAAATACTGAAATTATTTTTCATAAAAAAATTCCAGCCTCTTCTTTTATTAATCAATCTACACAAGCGTTATCAGAAAGAGTTTATAAAATTATTAAATCTTCCTTTATACCGCCACTGTTCAAGGTGAAGGATATGAGCCAAGTAGACAAACAAAAATTAAAATCTAAAGAGGAAGCATATTATAAGAGAGAAAATAAAAGAAACTCTCGAGAATTAAAACAAAAAACAAAAATTCAAAATCAAGAGATTAAAATTAAGAAACAAGAAGAATCAGAAACACAAAGATTTATTGAATCTGAAAAGAAAAGAAAAGAAAAAACCAATAACAAAAAAAAGGACAATAAGGAATAATTATGAAAAATATGACAGAAGCTGAGCATTCTCTATTAGATCATAAATTTTCATTGGATAAATTTAATGGACCATTGGATTTATTATTAACATTGGTTAAAAAGAAAAACATTAGCATCTTTGAAGTTGATTTAGTTGATTTAGCGACACAATACCTAAACATAATATCTGAAGTTACTAAAAATAATGTTGATATAGCAAGTGAATATTTGGTAATGGCTGCAGATTTAATTTACATAAAATCTAAATTAATTTTAGCTGATCCTGAAGCTGAGGAAGAAGTTTTTGAGGACAAAAACAAGTTATTAAAATTATTGAGCGAGTATGAAGAATTTAAAAATTTATCAATCAAACTTAGGGAACAAGAACTTATGAGAAAAGAAATATTTATTAAATCAGAATCAGACACCAATGATTTTATTAAAGAAGTTGATGAATCAGTATTAGATGGGTATGGAACATCCATAAAATTAATTACTATTTTGAGAAAAATGTTTGAAAGAACGCAAGCAGACAAGTTGAGAAAAATAAAATTAGAAACATTTAACATGTCTCCATCTGATAGAAAAAAAGAAATAAGAACTTTGATTGATAATAATAATGGTAATATAACATTTGAATTAATATTTACTGTTCCAACGATGAGTCACTTTGTGATAACTTTAATTGCAGTTTTAGATATGTCTAGAAAAGAAGAATTATTTTTACAACAAATTGAACAATTTGATGAGATAAAAATAACAAAAGGAGAAATGTACTAATGACATCAAGACAAAAAGTAATTGAATCTTTAATTTATATTAGAGGTGACAAAGGTATTAAGTGCGAGGAAATCAAGGAAGTATTTTCACTAGAAACGATTGCAACAGCAAAAGAAATGATGGTGAACTTTGTTGAAAAATTTAATAATGACAAGCGAGGACTAAGAGTTGAAGAGTTTAATGAAATATATAAATTTGCAACCATTCCTGAAGCAAAAGATTTTATTTCTGAATTAGTAACTGGAGAGCAAAGACAGAAATTATCTGATTCAGCTATAGAAACAGTTGGTATTGTTGCATACAAAGCACCAATTACAAGATCATCAATTAATGATATTAGAGGGAAAAATTCAGACCATATAGTTAGTGTTTTGTTGTTGAAAGGATTGATTGAAGAGGTTGGAATTTCAAAATCACCAGGTACACCAATATTATATGGTGTCACCGATAAGTTTTATGATTATTTTAGAATAAGATCTTTAAACCAATTACCAAGATTATCTGAATTTAATAATATTGATTTAGATTCGGATGAAGAAGAAATAGATTTGTTTTCATCGCAAAGAGATGAATAAATGAATTTGATAAAATTAAAAGCTACTAAAAATGATGATGGTCGAACTTGCTTCAAATATATTATAAAAATATTAAATAATGTTCCAGTTTCTAGAATTGAAAAATTATTTAGAAAAAAAGATGTCAGAGTAAATGATGTAAGAATTTCTGAAAAAAATTATGAAATAAAAGAAAATGATAGAATTTGAATTTACGGTTTAGAAGATAGTTATAAAATTGCAGACCACATTGAACCACAAGTTAATTTTGGAATAATTTTTGAAGATGAAAACATTCTAGTTATAGATAAGCCAATAAATATTGCTGTTCATGGAGAACCTGATTGTTTAGATTTTCAAGTTCTTGCTTATTTAAAATATGAAAAAGTAGATTCATTTAAACCTTCGCATATTGGTAGACTTGATAAATCAACATCAGGAATTATATTGTATGCTAAAAATTATTTTACATTAGTACAAATGAATGAGAAAACAAGTAATTTTGAGAAATATTATGTTATGAAATCAGATTTTCCATATGAAAAAGAGCATGTCATTTTTTATTCCAAATTTGATAATAGAACCAAAAGATACAAATTATCAGATAAACCTACGTTAGGTGAAAAAATGGAAACAATTTTCTTTACTCAAGGAAATAAAAAGTATGCAAGAATTATCACGGGGAAAAAGCACCAAATCAGAATAACTTTACAACATTTAGGTTATCCAATTAAGGGAGACAGAAGATATGGCGGAGATTATGGTAAAAGAGTTTTTTTACATTCGAATAAACTAGTTTTTCATAAATTATCAAATGAATTAGAATATTTAAATGGAACAATGTTTGTTTCAAATGAAAAATGATAGTATTATATTAGTACTTAGGAGTTCTATATGACAAGAGAAAAATTTATAAATATGGCTAATAAAATATTGATTGATATTGATGAGAATGTTTTATTGTCTCTTGAAAATGAATTTAATTTTATTGACAATAATATGAATAATATAAAAAATATTAATATTGATGGTGTTGAACCAATGTCTAGAATTTCTCCCCCGATTACTTTTTTACGAGAAGATATTGAATATCCTGCATTAGAAAAAGAGAAATTATTATCAAATGCATTTAACAGTAATGAAGATTACGTTGTTATTAAAAGGATTTTAAAATAATGGCTTTTATTAATAAAGGTAATTTTAATGATGCTAAAAAGGAATTGTTAAATGATAAAAATAATTCTGTAATAAAAGTTTATGATGAGGTTAACAAAATAAAGGGGCCACTTTCAAATGTTATTTTTACATTAAAAGATGTATTTGCAACAATAGATTCGCCTACTACCTCATCTTCAAATATTTTACAAGGATTTAAACCACATTATAATGCAGAAGCATTTCAAAAATTGATTAATGCTGGAGCAACAGTTGTTGCAAAAGTCTTTTGTGACGAACTCGCAATGGCTGGAACAGGAACATATTCCAATTCAGGCATAATTACTAACCCTCTTGACAAAGAAAGACTAGTTGGTGGCTCTTCTTCAGGATCTGCATCAACATTCACTAAAAATATCGGTTTTTCCTTGGGTTCAGATACAGGTGATTCCGTTAGATTACCTGCTTCCTATGTTGGTAAAGTTGGTTTTAAACCTTCTTATGGAGCTGTCTCTCGTTGAGGTTTGTTTGCTTATGCAACCAGCTTAGACACTGTTGGTTGGTTTACACACAATATTAATGATTCATATGAAATTGCAAAAGTTTTATATCAAAAGGATGAAAAAGACCTGACATCAATTGAATTGGAAATTAATAATATTGTAGAAGTTAAACCACAAGTAGTTTCATACTTAGATTGTTTTGATTATTTAGATGAAAATGTAGCTAAAGAATATTTAAAATTTATCAATAAGTTGAAATTAGATAATATAATTTTAAAGAAAATAGAATTAAATATTGATTTACTTAATGGAATTAAACCTGTTTATGACATTATATCTTTTTCTGAAGCATCTTCAAATTTGGCAAACTTAACAGGTGTTCATTTCGGAAGAAGAATTGAAGGTAAAGATTGAGAAGATACATTTACTAAAACAAGGACAGAAGGTTTTGGATTTATGGTCCAAAGAAGACTTGCTCTTGGGTCTTTTTATTTAGAAAAAGAAAATCAAGAAGATTTATTTCTAAGAGCTCAAAAAATCAGAAGATTAATAAGTAATTGATTTACGAAAATTCATGAAGAGAGTGATGTATTTATTTTCCCCTCTTCTCATGGAATAGCTCCTTTAATTAAAGATCTTGAGAATTCATCAAATAATTTTATGTCATGAATTTTAACTCATTCTAATTTAGTAGGTAATCCATCCATTAATTTTAAATTGGGAGAAAATAATAAAATGCCATTCAACATCTCTGTTGATTCAAAAATTTATACTGATAAAAAATTATTTTCGCATGCACTTTATTTAGAGAAATTATGAAAAGTGGAAGGAAATAAAAATGATTAAAAATTTAGAAACAATTATTGGTATTGAAATTCATTTAGAATTAAACACAAAAACAAAATTATTTTCTTCTGCAAGAAATAATTTTGATTCAATACCAAACACTAATGCAAGCGTTATTGATTTAGGTTATCCAGGAACATTGCCATCATTGAATAAAGAAGCGGTGGTTAAAGCTATTAAGTTAGCTAAAGTTCTTCAAATGAAAATTGAAAATGAATTACATTTTGATAGAAAAAATTATTATTATACTGATATCCCAAAGGGTTTTCAAATCACTCAGCAATTTAGACCAATAGGATCAAATGGCAGTTTAACTTTAAGTTTAGATAAAAATAATAAAAAAATAAATATTAATAGAATTCATATTGAAGAAGATACTGCTAGGCAAATTCATAATTTAGAAGAAACTTTAATAAACTATAATAGAGCAGGTGTTCCACTTATTGAAATTGTTTCAGAACCAGAAATTAATTCGGCTGATGAAGCAGTTAATTATATTGATTCTATTAGAAAAATAGCAACCTTTTTAGATATTAGTGATTCTAAAATGTCAGAAGGATCATTGAGAGCAGATATCAATATATCTCTAAGATTATTGGGAGACTCTTCTTTAGGAACAAAGGTGGAAATAAAAAATTTAAATTCCTTAAATAATGTGAGAAAAGCAATTCAATATGAAATTGAATATCAAACCAAAAAAATATTGCTTGGTGAAAAAATTCACCAACAAACAAAGAGATTTGATGAATCTACTCTTGAAAATATTGTAATGAGAGAGAAGAATGATGGAATTGATTATAAATATTTCCCTGAACCAAATATTCCGCCTATCTTATTAAGCCAAAAATGGATTGATGAAATTCAGATAGATGAAATGCCATGAGAAAAAAGAGAAAGATATTTAAAGGATAATATACCAAATGATTATGTTTCTTTGTTGATTAATAATCTCGAAGCTTCAAAATTCTTTGATTCAATTTTAATTCAAGATAGAGTCTTATTGGCTAAATATTTTTTTGCAGAAATATTACCATTATCAAAAAACTTAAATTTTGAAGATTTTAAATCTAAAATAAAAGTAAATGACATTATTAATTTAATAAACTTGTCAATAGAAGGTTCAATTTCCGGAAAGCAATTAAAAACTCTTTTTCCTAAACTGATTAATCTTAATACTACCATTGATGAATTAATTAAAAAAGAAAATTCAGTTCAAATATCTGATGTGGCTGAATTAACATTACTAATCAATAACATTATTATTAATAATAAAAATCTTATTGAGGAATTTCAAGAAAGACCAGAAAGATGTTCTAAATTTATTTTAGGACAATTAATGAAGATAACACAAGGTAAGGCAAATCCGATAGTTGCGTCAGAAATAACACTAAAAACTTTGGAGAATTATGTCAAAGAAAAATAAGTTAAAAGCCGGATGAGAAGCACTACCAGATTCAAAAAAAACAAAAACAAATTATAAGTGAGTTTCCAAACAAACATATAGAAATTCTACAGAAATTAATATTTTTGATAAATTAATAAAGATAATTATTATGATTTCTTTAAGAATGACTCTTAATAAAAAAATTTCCATAAATCCTGTCAAAAAAAGAGAGTTGATTGACACAACATATGATAATTTGTCATCACCTAAATTTAGCTTTATTCCTGCCGGATTAGGGTTATATTTATTTTTTTCTATGATACCTATTTTTATTATAGTTGTTTCTTCAATTGAAATGATTTCTAGTATCCCAATTTTGTCTGGTGGTAAAGATATGGGGTGAGGAGTAATTTTGCGTAAAGATATTTTGGGTAAAATAATACCTGGAATAGACTCTTTAATCATCAGTATTAAAACTGATGAGTTAAATAATATATGAGTAAATACAACAATATTTATTTTGTTGATTTCGTCAATTTGATTTTCTTCAAAAGGATTAGTTAAGTTTATTGATAGTCAATCAAATATTTATGAGCATACAGAACAAACAAACTTTGTCATTAAGAGATTAAGAGGAATAATGATGGTTCCTATTATCTCCATATTTTTAGTATTTTCACTTCTTTCTTTTATTCCTTTGATTAATTTTTATCAACATCAATGGCCCCCAATTATTTCTTCTAATCCTGACATTGCTCCGATATTTAGTTGGGAATATGAAGTAATTTTTTATTTCTCAATGTCAATATTTTTAATGTTATGAAGTTATATAGGCGTTGGTCTATTATTTAGATTTTCTCCATTATTTAAATTAAAATGACAGCAAATTGCTCCTGGCATTTTAATCACTATAATTCCAATGGTAATATTCATTATGTCATTTGGTTATTTATCAGCATTAATAAATTATACAAAGTATGGAGCAATTGGAACTTTCTTATATGCCATTACATTTGTTTTAGTGCTTTCATATTTCTTATATGCAGGGATCATAATTAATGCCTCATATTATAAAACATTTTTTTCACATAGAACCATTCCAAAAAAATGAGCTTTAACAAATACTTTTCTTGACAAAATAGATATCTTTAAAAAGCAAAGATAATTTTTTAAATTATAGTAAACCGATTGCATGGTCTAGACCATATAATTCTTTGTGAAGAGGGTCATTGATTTTAACATCAATTGTTTTTTCTTCATACATGTCGCCTTGTTCTAGATTTTTAATTATGGCATCTCTAAGAATTTTAGGAGTATTTTTAGGAATTTCAATTCTATTTCCATTAACCATAATAATATCTTTTTGTTTTTGCGGCATTATATTAATGTTGTTTAGTAGAGACACTAATGATTCAAAAGCTATTTCATGACACATTTCTTTAAATTTTAAAGAACCTTGCTCCGCATAAACTTGATATGGATTTTTCTGAGAATATTGAACAATGTTTGTTGATGATCTTAATTTATCCATTATATTAATATGATATTGTCACTGTGAATCTAGAGCCTCGATAATGGTTGTTCTTTCATTAGATTGTATCCACTCTAATGAAGATTTTTCAATTGATAAATTTCTAGATTTTTCATATAGTTCTAAAATAACTTTTTCAAAAAATAATGGAATTGTCTCGTTAGTTAAATGCTTAAAATGCTCCTCATCAAAATTAAAGTCACATTGACCCATAAATGTTTCGTTAATATAATTTGTTAATTTGGTGTAATTAACTAAACCTGTATATTGTAAAACTCCATCAATATATATTAGCTGATTGCTAGTATTTTTTATCATTTCCTTAATAACTGAAAATAAATCCCTTTTAGTTAGAATAATATCTCTTTGTTGATAAAATAAATCCCTTTGTCTTCTTATAACGTCATCATAATTTAGAACAGATTTTCTACTATCATAATTAAAACCCTCAATTTTTTTCTGTGCTTTTGAAAAGGCATTTAGAATTGTTTTTCCTTCAATTTTATCTTTGCCATTGTTTTTAAAAATATCTTTTCATTTATCTTGAAGAGAAAATCTTTGAATCAATTGATCTTCAATTGATAAAAAGAATTTAGATTCACCAATATCACCTTGTCTCCCAGCTCTTCCTTTTAATTGATTATCAATTCGACGTGATTCTGCTTTATTGGTTCCGAAAACATACAATCCTCCAACTTCAACAACTCCATCACCTAATTTGATATCTGTTCCTCTACCTGCCATGTTTGTTGCGATTGTGATTGAATTCAATTCGCCTGCTTTAGATATAATTTCTGCTTCAGTTTTATTTTGTTTAGCATTTAGTATTGTGTGTGGTATATTGTGTTTTAAAAGAAGTTTGTGTAGATATTCCGATTCTTTTACTTCAGCTGTACCAATAAGTATTGGTTGCCCCTTTAGTCTCAATTTTTCAATCTCAGTAATCATTGCTTCAAATTTATTCTTTATACTTGTATAAACTTCATCAGGATGATCAATTCTTTTTATCAATTTATTTGTTGGGACAACATTTACTCTCATATTATATATATCCAGAAATTCTTGTTCTTCCGTTTTAGCTGTTCCAGTCATTCCTGACAACTTTTTAAACATTCTAAAAAAGTTTTGGTAAGTAATGGTAGCCATAGTTTTTGTTTCCGGTTCAATTTCAATTTGTTCTTTTGCTTGCAATGCTTGTTGTAGACCATCAGAGTAAGATCTACCTTCCATAACCCTTCCTGTAAATGAATCAACTAATTCTATTTTTCCCTCTAAAACAATGTATTCAACATCTCTCTTCATAATGTTTTGTGCACGTAAAGCATTTTGAATTCTATGTACAATTTCAGAGTTTTGAATTTCATATATATTTTTAACTTTATAAAATTCATTGGCTTTATTTACACCCTTGTGATTCAATGAAATAGATTGACTTTCATGATCAATGTCATAATCAACTTCAAGCAAAGTAGACACAAATTGGCTTGCTGTTAAATATAATTTTGAATCATTAGTCTCACCACCAGAAATTATAAGTGGCGTTTTAGCTTCATCAATCAAAATCGAATCAACTTCATCTATTAAACCAAAATTTAATCCTCTTTGAACCTTCTCATTTTGATCAACAACCATATTATCACGTAAATAATCAAAACCTAATTCAGAGTGGATTGAATAAGTAACATCACAGGCATATGCTTTTCTTTTCTCATTTTTATCTGCCTTTGGTTTATTTATTCCTACAGTTAACCCAAGTCATTGGAATACTTCTCCCATTTCCTCAGAATCACGCAATGCTAAGTACTCATTTACAGTAGAAACAATAACACCTTTATCACTTAGTGCATTTAGATATATTGGAGCAATTGAAGTTATTGTTTTTCCTTCTCCCGTTTTCATCTCGGCTACTGAACCTAAATCGAGAATAATTCCACCAATTATTTGAACATCAAACGGTCTTTTGTTAAGAACTCTAAAAGTGGCTTCTCTCGCAACTGCAAATGCTTCGTTTCTGATTGACTCTAAACTTTCTCCTCTTTTGTATCTTTGCTTAAAAACCCTTGTTTTGTTTTTTAGTTGGTCGTCTGTTAAATTTTTAATACTTCTTTCAAGTGAATTAATTATTTTCAAAGAAGCTTCCGAAGCTCTAATTTCTGCAGATTTAAAAAATAATGAATCTTTAATCATTTTTTTCGTGTTTCTTTTTTCACTTTTCTTTTGCTTCTTATTTAAAACAATAGTTTTTGTTTCATGTCTAGAATTTTCTGTTTCATTATTCATATATATAATAATATTATAAAAAAAGTTTTTATATGGTAAAAACTTTTAAATTACTTTACTTCACTAAATTTTATTAGCATATCAATAACCAACTCATTAACAATTTGAGGTTCTAATTTATCTTTAGGTAACATTTTCTCAATCATCTCAATATCATCAATATTATATAATTTAGCAAGATTTTTATATTGCTTTTCGTAATCTTTCTCTTTCGCTTTAATTTTTTCAATTTTAGCTAAATGAGCAAACAACAATGAAGTTTTAATATTTTTTTCAGCTTCAATAGTTAATTCTTTTGAAATATCATTATTGTCAAGTTTAGTCATTTCAAAATACTCTTTTTTAGTCATACCTTCTTTTTTCAAATTTTCTTCGAATCTTTTCATTAACATTTGTAATTCTTTTAATACAAGTGTTTTTGGAACAGGAATATCATTTTCTTTTAATAACTTTTTAAATATATCATTTTTAAATTTAATTCTTGATTTTTCCAAATTCTCACGTTTAGTTAAATCTAATAAATAAGCATTTAATTGTTTTGTATTTTCAACATCCTTAATATTTAAAGTCTTCACAAATTCATCATTTAATTTTGGTAAATCATATGCCTTAATTTCTTTTATTTCAATTTTAAATTCAGACTTTTTGTTTGCCAAATCTTTAACATGATAATCTTCTGGAAACGTGACATTAATGCTTCCCTTATAACCAAGTTTAAGACCTATTAATTGATCTTCAAATCCAGGTATGAAGTTTCCACTACCAACTTTCAATTGAAAGTCTTCTGCTTGACCTCCCTCAAAAGGAACATTTTTAACAAACCCTTCGAAATCAAAAATAATAGTATCATTTTTTTCAATAACAGCATTCTTACCTTCTTTAGGTAATAAAACAGCTGTTTTAGACAATAATTTTTTTTCTTGTTCAATAACATCTTTTTTAATTTCTGATTCACTTGTTGTTTTTAGCTTCACGCCAGTTTTTTTATAATCCTTCAATTTAAAATCAGGAAATAAAGGATAGATAAATATTATTTCCAATTCATCACTTGTAACTTTTTCAACTTTGTATGTAGGACTATCTAAAATTATTTCATCATCTTTAATTTCTTTAGAAGCAACAACAACATATTTATCTAATATTGATAAAATTGCTTTTTCTCATATTTGACCTTCTGAAATATACTCTTTTGCTTTTGCAAGCGGAACTTTGCCTTTTCTAAAACCTTTAATACTCAACCCTTTAGATAATAAAGAAAAAGCCTTTGTTTGATTTTTCTTTCAATCATCTTTGGGAACAACAACAGTAATTCTCATTTCTGAAGTCTTTTTATCTATTGATTTTTTAATCATATCCATAATTATCTCGATTCTAATTTTTAATGTAAAACTACTTAAATTATTATACTAATTTTTTGAAATAGTTTCAAATATTTCAGTAGCTAATTTATTATTTTTAAGAATTTTTGTATCGCCCAACAATGCTTGAGCAACTAAAATCATCTCTTCAACATTATCTTCATATTTTAAATTTAAATTTTTAGGGAAAATAACAGAGATATAAATCAAAAAAGATTCCATGGCAATCCTTTTAACAATTTGATCATCAATCTGTTTTTTTTCAATTCCCAATATATTTTTAATACAATATTCAGAATCAAAAATAGATTTTATTTTAGAAAGATTAATTATTTTTTCTTCAATTTTAAAGTCATAATTTAATTTCTGAGATATTAAACATTCTACAAATATAGTTTTTGCATTTTTTGCAACTTTTTCTGAATCAAAAATAGTTTGAATTTTTTCTTCAAATCCAACTCAATTATATTGGGCGACTTGCGTCAAAGCAAGCGATTGCTTCCCGTTTATTTGACCCGCCATAATTATTTCTAAAACTTCTTCTCTAGACATTGTTATTTTCTTGGCATCAAAATCTATAGAATATTCTTTAAATAGAGTTTCCATTTCAGACAAATATTTTGAAGGAATATATGGCATTGATAATTCTTTTTTCAACAACAAAACAGCTTGCTCAGGATCTTCATTTTTAATTTTTTTAATCTCTTGGATTATTTCTTCATAGTAATTTTTTTCATTCATAATAACTTAATAATATCTTATTATTTCAAAAAAAAGCAAAAAAAATGGCGATCACGGGAGGATTCGAACCTCCGACCACATGCTTAGAAGGCACGTGCTCTGTCCCCTGAGCTACGC
>JAGUQV010000004.1 GCA_030154525.1 Mycoplasmataceae bacterium
AGACTGCGATTAATTTATGAAAGAATCCTGAGATTGGAAAAATTAGTACTTTAAACACAATATTTACAGGAGTAACAGCTGTAAACTTCAATAACTTTATTGTCGATTCAAATACATTTACTTTAACTGCTAAAGATGGATTTATTTTCGGTGAATCTAATATTTTAAAAGCAAATGTAGTTCCTACTGAATTAAACTTGATTGCTACTCCAACAAATCAAATCGATATTGATCAAGCAGTTGATAGAGCACTAAGATTAGGTTATTGAGAGTGAGATCGTTTAACTATGTTTAATGGAATAACTTCTGAAAACTTTAAAAACTTTGATGTTATTGGAGTAGGGGCAATTCCAAATATAGGTCAAAAAGGAACAATTACTTTAAGAGCTCATGAAGGATATGTATTTCCAGGTAATTCAACACAACTTATTTCGATAGCAAAATAAGTAATATGAAAAATAATTACTTATAGGATTAATATCCTTACCTTTAACTATAATGTTAACCATCTTATGTGGATACAACATCCCTCATTGTCACAATTAGAACCAGGCACTCATGCACCTCCAAATGAGGATGAATTTTTACTGTATATCACAAATAAAGTAAGTTAAGTTCTTTAAAATTATATTGATAAAATGCAACTTATGTCGTTGATTAGGAAGTGTGGAGGCTGCAAAAATTGCAATTTTATACACAATTTTTGATGGAGTAACAACTTAACACTTTTAAAACTATAATATTGATGCAATAGCAACAAGTCGAGATGTTGCTGTAATAATAAATTTAAAAACTAACAAAGGATTTACATTTGGTACAACTAAAAAACTAGTATCCAAAATAGTTGAATTGTTTTAATTACAATTTATTATCATATTGCTTACTAAATATCATTATAATTATTGCTTTGATTAAGAAATAACACATATATTATTATAATTTTTCCAAACACCAAAATTGAATAATTATAATGTAGATATTAACACCACTAGCAAACATTTATTGGTAAAAAAAGATATATATATATTTAAAGTTAGATTTTTTTTAGTATAATTAAATAGAATATAATTTTTAAGGAGTCAAAATATGAAAAAAAATTTATTAACTTTAGGATCAATATTAACATTAGGAATTTTACCAATTGTTACAGTTGCATCATGTGGAGCAACAAACACATCAAT
>JAGUQV010000069.1 GCA_030154525.1 Mycoplasmataceae bacterium
ACTAACTAATGTTTATAATTATGGAATAAGAACTTTAATAAAAGAAAAAAAGCTATCATATTGTTTACTTGATCAACATCCAAAACCTGAAAATGCTCATATAATTTCTAAGGCTTCACTTTTTAAAAATAAAGATGAAGAATCTCTGTTCAAATCAGCTGATCCATTTAATTGCTTGAGACTTTCACCAAGTACACATACATCATTTGATGATAACTTAATCACATTTACACCGGATGGAAAAATTATAGATGTTGATGGCAAAGTCTTGATTAACGACCCCATTCATGATATATTGTCATCTCCACAAAGAATGAAATACATTAATGAAAATTTTGAACATTGAAAACAAAACAAATGTAATAAATAATTAGTTATACTGTTGTTCACATATGTTCACATAATATTTATAATTTTTTCTTTAATTAATATATTTTGCTTAATAAATAAATATTATTTTGTTTACTAATATTGTTATAATTATTTAATATTTATTATAAATAATAAAATATTGGAGTCATATATGAAAATAATTAAAATTAAAATCGATAATTTCAAAACTTTTGATTCAGAAGAAATAATAATCAATGAACACTTAAATTATTTTGTTGGTATAAATGGAGTTGGTAAGAGTAATTTTTTAAAAGCTATTGAAATTTTTGGAAATAATGAAACAAATTTTGAACAAAATGCAAAAGATCACAATAAAGATATAAGTATATATTGTGAATTAGAATTGAACTCTAACGATGTTGAATCTATTATTGAATTAGTTATTGAAGATTGACTAAAATATTTGAGTTTATTTTTGAATGATTTGAAAAATAAAAATGATGCAAAAATTGTAAAATTTATTTTTAGTCAAAACCACTTCGACAAAATTTATAAAATGAATTCACTTGAAAATATTGGTAATGAGCTAAATTATCCTCTTATACAATCATGTATCAGAGATGATTTATTAAAAATAAAAGAAATAAATATTAAAGAATTTGTAAAAAAAATTTACAACAATTTATCGAAACCATTTGAAAACAAAAATCTTGGTTTAATCAAGAAAATTTCGAAGGAAAATAAATTCTCGGTTTTGGCATCAGATAGTTATGGAGTTTTTGATAATATTGTATGTGAATTTTCTGATTTTTTTAAAATTAAGACAATAGATAATGAAGAAATATTTTCAAAAAATAATAAAAATGAGAATAAGGTGATTTCTTGGGTCAGTATTTTTATGAACTATCAAAACAATAGTGAAGAGCATCAAAAATTAGACTTAAGAAAAATAATAAATATTTTTATTTGGAACAATAACTCAATAAATTTCAATGAAGATTTAATGTTAAAAGACAGTGAGAACAGCAATTTTTTAAACAATTTATTAAAGAGCGTTCATATGAGTGTAACATCTTTAATTAATGAAACTGAAACTAATATCAGGAGAAAAGAAAGCAAACTAAATGAAC
>JAGUQV010000145.1 GCA_030154525.1 Mycoplasmataceae bacterium
ATACTATAAAATAGAATTTAAAAATAAGAAAATTGTCATTATCGGAGAATCTAATTTGGTTGGAAAACCAACAAAAGAATTATTGATTAGAATGGGTGCAAATGTTAAAAGTCTCAATAAAGAAACGGGAATAAGTGGAACTGAAAATGCCGACATTCTAATAGTTGCTGCAGGATCACCAAATTTAATAAAGGCTGAAAATATCAAGAAAAATGCAATTATTATAGATGTAGGAGTTAATAGAAATGGAAGTTCTAATAAGATATGTGGTGATGTTGATTTTGAGTCTATCAAAGACAAGGCTTTGGGAATTTCTCCAACTATCGGTGGAATCGGCCCCTTAACTGTTGTTTCTTTGTTTGAAAATTTAATAGAAGTATGTAAAATAAAATCTTCAGAAACTAAATAATTTGTGTTATTATTATTAATGCAATAATAATTGTTGCAGAAAGTAGATTAATTTCTCACCTCATGATATATATCTTGGGTTTAGCTATAACATACATTTAAAAAATTAATAGTTATTAATGATCAAATAATTTATTTTCAATATTTAATTTAAGGGGCATATCATTATTGATACATCATCAAATTCAAAAAAAAGAAAACCAGGACCAGAGCATATCATTAATGAAAACATTTTATTTCCAAAAATTTTTATTATAGGATTTAATGGAGAAAAAATTGGTGTTATGACAAGGACTCAAGCTTTGGAGAGTGCACAAGAACAAAAGTTAGATTTAGTTTTAATTTCAACTACACCAAAACCAATTGCAAGATTTATGGATTATGGTCGTTTCAAATATGATCGTAAGAAAAAGAAAAAAGAAGAAAAATCAAAACAATCTAGAATTGAGAATAAGCAAATTAGACTTACTCCTTTGATTGGAATAAATGATTTAAAAACAAAAGCCAAAAAAGCAAGAGAATTTTTGATGGATGGTGATATTGTAAAGATTTCACTAAAATTTAGAGGTAGAGAATCTCAAAGACCAGAATTAGGATATGCAGCATTAGATACTTTTTTCAAGGAAGTTCAAGATATTGCTATTATTACTAAAGAACCAGTTTTGAATTCTGGAAGATTTTTAGATATGTTTCTACAACAGGACAAGAAAAAAGTTGTTCAGTTAAATAAGGAAAATAAAAAAACAATTAAGGAGATAGAACATAATGCCAAAGATGAAAACTAAAAGTGCAATTACTAAACGTGTTAAAGTTACTGGAACAGGCAAGGTTAAAAGAGGCCAAGCTTACAGATCACACTTAGCACAAAACAAAACAACAAAACAAAAAAGACAATCTCGTAAATCTGATTTAATGCATCCATCAGATATAAAAAGATTTAAAGGTTTATTCTAGTTATTACTAAAATATAAAAAATAAAATAGGAGAAATTTATGAGAGTAAAAGGTGGAATAGTCACTAGAAGAAGACGAAAGAAGTGACTAAAATTAGCAAAAGGTTATTGAGGACACAAATCAATAGGTTATAAAGTTGCTAAACAACAAGTTGTAAAGGGATGAGTATATGCCTTTAGAGACAGAAAACAAGTAAAAAGAAATTTTAGGAAACTTTGAATAGCTCGTATTAATGCTGCTACACGTCCGTTGGGATTGTCATATTCAAGATTTGTAGAAGGACTAAAAGCCGCTAATATAGAAGTTAATAGAAAAATGCTTTCTGAATTAGCTATTAATC
>JAGUQV010000039.1 GCA_030154525.1 Mycoplasmataceae bacterium
GGTTATAAATGTGTGATTTAATATATGATTAGCATTCAAATGCGCTATTAAATGATTAAATGATAAAATTAATCCAAAAAATAAGAAAAAATAAGGAGTTCAAAATGAACAAAACTAAAACAATACCTACAAAAACATTAAGTGTTTACGCTATACGCGACGATATCGCGGGAGTTTACACTCTACCAATACTACAACCAAATAATACAATTATGTCGAGATATTTTCAATCAATGATTAACTCGAAACAAAGTGCTACAAGCACTCCAACCGATTTTAAACTTTATAAAATAGGAGAATACGACGACTCTACAGCAAGTATAATCGCTTATAAAGAAATCGAATTTATTGAAAACGGAGAGTTAGTAATTCCTAAAAATAAAAATGAGTAATTTTAAATTTGGAGAAAAACCGGACGTCCATAAAAGACGCTCTAAGTTTAACTTAAATCACAATCTTAAAACAACTTTAACCGTTGGGGACTTAGTTCCTTTTTTAGTTCAAGAAGTCTATCCGGGTGATACGTTTAGAGTTAAATCTAATCAAGTTAATAGGATAACGTCTTCCTTTGTTAAGGCACCTATGGATAATTTGTTCCTAGATACTTTTTATTTCTTTGTTCCTAATCGTTTAGTTATGGATAAATGAGCGGAATTGAATGGAGAAAATAAAAAAAGTAAATGGGCGCAAACGGAAGATATTCAAGTTCCACAATTACATTTCAAGAGTAAAGACGGAAATAATGTTGTTGATAATACTACCGGAACATTAGCGGATTACTTTGGGATTCCAACTAATGGTGCGATGGATGGTAGAAGTTTGCCATCTATTTCTGCGTTGCCTTTTAGGGCATACGCTTTAATTTTCAATGATTGATTTAGAGACGAAAATAATCAGGACCCGGTTCACATTAAAACCGACCAAACTCCGGAATATATAAATGACTTAGAATTTAGTGCTAATAATTATACGGGGAAAGTTGCTAAGATTAATAAACTTCACGATTATTTTACAAGCTGTTTACCCGCTCCACAAAAAGGGGACCCGGTTAATATACCGGAAATGCTCCGGTAATTACTGGGGAAGAACATGATTTAAGAACTACCGGAATTGACGGATTAAAATTTAGAGATTCAAATGGTGCCTTTCCTAATTATCCTTCTTCGTCTGCAAATGGTTCTCTTTTCGGATTTCCGAATACGGCCGCGTTTCCTGGTTTGGAATTGGGGGAACTTTATCGTAGTAATTCTAGTGTTCCTATGAGTGGTTCTGGACCCGTTGGTATCCATCCAACTAATTTACACGCCGATATGTCCGAAATTGCTGGTGTTAGCGTAAACGATTTACGTTTCGCGTTTCAATTTCAAAAAATGCTCGAAAGAGATGCTCGTGGTGGAACGAGATATAATGAAATTATTCTTAATCACTTCGGAGTTGTTGCTCCTGATGGTAGACTTCAAAGACCCGAATTATTGGGCGCTAATCGTGTCCCTATTGCTATATCGCAAGTTGTTCAATCTTCCGGAGAAGTTGGTGGAACACAACAAGGTAATATCGCCGGTTATGCTCTCAACGGTGGAC
>JAGUQV010000143.1 GCA_030154525.1 Mycoplasmataceae bacterium
ACAAAATGAGAGTTTGTATTTCAAGATGATAACAATAGAGAATTAACATATAACATTCATTTTTCTGATAAAATCCATTTTGAAGAATTTAAAATGAAAGATCCGTTATCAACAAACAAAAAAGAAATTGTAATTTTCAGGAAAGACCTTAACGAAAAAGGAGATAAAGTTAATTACTTATATGAAGAATTGAAAAAAACAAATATTAATTTATCTATTTTAAATAGTTCAAAAAGTTTGTTATATTTTTTTTCAACCATTTTTAAAAATGATTTAGTTGAAAGTTTGATGAAAGAATTTAAAAAAATTGAGTGAATAGATAACACTTTTCCAATCAATAAAACATTAACACCATTTAATATACCTATTTTCAATATTGGAGATGTCAAAATAATAATAGAAAACAAAAGTGTTATTTTAAAGATTTTCAAAGATTTAGATATTAATATTACTGATATAGATATTAAGGAAGATCCCTTAAACCCTGCTTCTGTAATAGTTAGGTTATGTAAGATGGACCTTTATGAAAATAATTATTGAATTAATTATAATAACGAATCAAACGGAACGCAAAAATTAATTATATTGCTCGCTAAGTTAATTAAAGGTATTCATAATAAAAATATTTTTATTATTGATGAATTAGATTCTGGACTTCATACACGCATATTAAAATACTTAATTTTAATGTTTACTAATAATAAAAAGAACAAAGGAGCTCAATTAATGTTTTCTTCTCATGATATGCCAACTTTAACTAGGGAGATATTCAGGAAAGATGAAATATATTTTGCTGCCATCAATGATTCTAGATTTACCTCTATTATCTCTTTATGAGATTTTGGATCTGATGTAAGGGAAGCAAATAATTTTTCCAAAACATATTTGGATGGAAAGTTAGGATATGATCCTTATGTGGATTATTCCTTGAAGGGATTCAAAGATAGTGAATAGCAATAAATTCAAATATTCATTAATCACTGAGGGAAAAATGGAAGAAGTATTTTTTACTTGATTAAAAGATAGTAGTATTTACAAAAACAAAATATATTCAAAATGTAAGTCGCATTCTGTCTCTGGCAAAGGAACTTTGCATGAAAAATTAATAATTAATTCTGACAAAAATTGTTGCAATAAATATTTTATTTTTGATGTTGATAATATCACCAAAGAAGTACCAGAGAAATGTAAAAAATCAGCTAAAGATAAAAATATAACATTAATAATAAATAATCCTTGTTTAGAAATTATTCTGCTATCTTTTTTTAAATATTGCGATCAAACAAATTTAACAAAAGCTTGAATTGAAGAAAAATTAAATATTGAACTTAAAAAATTGAGTTGAGAACTTTATAATCATGACCTTAAATCTTTAGGTAAGCTTCTCAATAATTTAGCAAAATCAGAAGAACATCAAAAAAACTTTAAAACAAATTTGATAAAATACAAACAACAAACAAATAATCCGAATTCAAATTTTATTGATTTGATTATTATGTTAGAAAGAGATAATAATGGCTAAATATAAATATTCTGATAAGATTGAAAAAATATGAGAGAAAGCCTCATTTTGTAGTTGTGGAAATGATGATTGTTCTCCAAATAATCATCGATTATGCGGGATATGTTTAGAAAAGATGCTATATGGTTCACATGAAAGTGTAATTGAACAAAGAAACAGTTTATATGCTTGAAATATTGACCATATATTATCTAAATCAAGAGGCGGAGACAATTCTATAAATAACTTACAAGCTGTCCATATTAATTGCAACAGAAGTAAAAATTAATTAATTTAGAAAATAATATATAGTGAAATACTATATATATTAATATGTAAAAAATACAAGTTAATTTATTAGCGCGATGTTTTTTGAAAACACTTGAAATTAAGTGTTTTTTTTGGTCAATTTAATATGCAACTGGAATCTTTTAAAAATATGTAATAAAAGCTCAATACTAATAAATAGAATATAAAATACATTAACAATATCTAAAAACCTATACACATTAGCAAATTTAACAATCATTACAGACAGACTAAATAAAAACTAAGTAAATAAAAGTAATTTTCTAAGAAGAAAACCATTATGATAGGTAAAGTAGCATTTGATATGAATAACAAAATAAATTAATATCAAGAATGGAAGTGGAAAAATAAAGAAATCATGACGAAAAAACTTTTTTATCTATTCTTAAAGTATTAACCATTTATATTTTTAAATATTCAAATTATTTAACAGATATTTTATTTTTCGTTTATTATATTTACAATATGAAAGATAAAGAAACTAAAAAACACAGAAAATTGATGGAAATTATTTATCTGTTGAAATTTTTTAAAAATTGTATTAATCTATATTAAAACTCGGAGTTAGTAAAAACGATAAAGACGATTTATATATACTTATCACTAAAAATGAAAATAAACCAAATAGAGTTGATGCAATAATTAAGTTTAAAAATAATGAAATATCATTGAAAGAAGTTTCATGAGCCTACAATACTATTTGATATTGACTAATAGGATATTATATGCTTGATTTTATTGATAGAGAAATATCAAGATCAGATATATCAAAAGTTATTAACTCACCACAAAAATATTTAAAAATAAATATTAATATAAATTTAGTTTTTGAACTTTTTGAAAATAAGAAATGAGAATCAATTACAAGTTTTGATATTTCAGAGTTTATATATAAACAAAGTTCAAAGCCGGGTACTTTTGCATACAATTTAAAAAACAAAGTTGAATCAAATAGTAAGAGTGATATTATTTATTGCTTACTCAATAAATATCCATATTTAGAAAAACAGGAAAATAATATTAAAGTTGAAGATAATAAAATGGAAAACTTTCTTAATACTTTGAATGATGCAATAACTGGAAATATTTCAAAAAAAGAAAGTATGAAAGGAATGATTAATTCCATTACACAGCAGTTGACAAAATACCAAAAATATTATATAGAGATTTTAGAGACAATAAAAAAATATGATGTTTCCTATAAAAGAAAATGGTCATCAGTATTATCATGATTTATCATTTGTAAGGAAAAGTCTGGAAGATAAAAATAAAAGAGAATGATATATTTAGCAGGTCATATTGTTCCAATTTCCAGTATAATTGATGACATATTGATCCGATATTTGAAAAATAAAAATTTTCAAGACATTATTGCTTTTGATAATGATATTGAAAAATATTCAAATCCTAGAAATGGTCTTTTATTGCCATTTACATATCACAAATGTTATGATAAAAATTATTTTAATTTTGACGAAAAAGGAAAAATAAACATTTTAAAAAAGGGCGACCATGAAAATTTATTTTCAAAATTTGGAATTGATAGCAATGCAAAATTAAATATTAATCTAGATGATGAAATTATTTCTTTTATAAATGAAAGAAATGAAATTTACAAAAGAAATAATTAAGATAAATGATTAATTTATTATAGGACTTTAAATTAGTTGCATATCCTCTTTAATTCTTAGAGAGGTTTGTTTATAACATTAGCTTTATTATTTTTTTCAATATCTTTATAAGTAATGATAGCTAGGAAGCTTCCTACAATTGACATATGTAATCACATGTAGACTTTTAAATTTATACTACTTTTGAAAAATCAATTGTTTTTCTTCAAAGATAATTTTTCAGAGAAATTTTCTTGATCAAATATCATGGTCATTATTATTCTATTTTTTAATGATAAAAAAATAAGTGATAAAACAATTGGAGCAAAAATATAAAGAATAATTAGTGCAGGAGAAGCCAAATATTCACTAAGTGTATTGTAAATTGTATTTTCATTACTAACTAATATAATTATAGTGATCCCTAAAGTTAATGTAATAATTTGCATAATACCAGTAGCAATAGACAAACTTAAATATTTTATCTTAAGTTGATTTCAAATATAAATGCTATCACCTATAACAATTCCCTTTTTCTTATATTTCCTCTTCAAGTCGGCATACATTCAAATAAAACATCATAATAAAACAAATGTAATAATACAACAAAAAGTTACTCTACCCCATATTGGAATATTAGGAATAATCCAAATTAATATTAATACTATTAAGTACATAATGAATGAGCAAATTAATGATATTTTTTGTTTATTGTTTATTGTCATATATTTATTGTCCTTTTTCAAATTACTTTTAATTATTTATACTTAGTATCTCGGAGGTATTTTATATTTTATTAATCCAATAACTTTTAATTGATAAATTTAATAATTTAAAACTATCGCAATATACATTTTTTTGAATTTCAGTGATCTTTCAATTTTCTTAGATCTTTGAAAAGATTAAGCAATAAAATTATAACTCAATATGTAGTTAAAAGATTGTTTATAAAGTTACCAAAAAAAATACCAATAAAAAAGACTTTTGTAAAAAAAGTCTTTTTTGCTCCAAAATTTAATTACCAAACAAAACAAAGGAACAATTACATTATAATGAAAAACAAATACAAAATTCAAGAAATTACA
>JAGUQV010000084.1 GCA_030154525.1 Mycoplasmataceae bacterium
GACTATAATTAAAATGATGTTGTACAGTAATTATAGAAAATTTTAATGTTCAATGTAAATAGTAAACGAAGTCTTTTTGCAAAATTGTTCAATTTTGTTCAAAATTGTTCAATAGTGTTATAATTAAATCGGGAGAAAAAGTGAGTCAAAAGTTTTTAGATAAAATCAAAGAGATAATTAAAGAGAAAAATATTTTGAAGCCAAAGGAAATTGAAGATCAGTTAAATTTAACAACCTCTACTTGTAGAAGATATTTGATAAAATTAGAAGAATCTGGATTTATCAAAAGAGAATTCGGTGAAATAATTTATGTTCCTGATAATTATTACACAATTGACAAAGATGCCAAAAGTGAAATTTTTAAAAACAAATCAATTAAACAAAAATTGGCAAAAAAGGGAGCTTTTTTAGCTAAAAATTATGATGTTGTTTTTGTAGATTCAAGTTCGACAAATTATTATTTATTTGAGTATCTAGATAAAAAAACAACAATTTATACTAATTCATTATTAAATGCTAATCATGCTATAAACAATGGATTTTCCAAGGTAAATATTATCTCTGGATTAATAAAAGTGAAAACAATGACTGTAATTCCAACAAATACAATAGATTTACAAAGAATAAGATTTCCTATTGCATTTATTGGAGTTAACGCTATCTCAACCAAAAACGAATTAATGACAACTGAAATTAATGAGGGAATGGCAAAAAAAATAATTTCTGAACAAAGTGATTTTATTATTATTTTAGCCGAAAAAGAAAAGTTTAATCACACAAGCATTTTTGATTTTACTAGTAAAACTCACACATTAGTAATTACTGATAATGATGAGTGGCCCAAAAATGATAATTTCAATGTTATTAATTCAAACTAAATATAAAGGAAAAAAATGAAAATAGAAAGTTTTTTAAATAAAAAAATTTGTTATTTTGATCTTGAATTCAAAACTAAAAAAGATGCATTAGAATATTTTGCTACTAAATTAGTTGATGAAGGATTTGGTGAAAATAAAAATAAATTACTTGATGCAGCTTTGAAAAGAGAAGAAGAGTTTTCAACTGGAATTGGTAGCGAAGTGGCAGTTCCTCATATCAGAATTCCTGAAATGAAAACTTCTGTATTATTGTTTGCAAAAGTTAAACCAATGAATTGGGAGTCAATTGATAATAAAGATATTAAATATGTATTTTTTATTGCTCTCAATGACCGAGATAATGTTCACATTGAAATATTGTCAGAATTAAGTAGAAATTTAATGAATGAAGAGTTTCTAAGTAACTTATCTAAAATTTCATCATTCAATAAGTTGGTTAATCTATTTAACAGTGTCCAACCTATTGTTGAAGACATTGAGGATTATAAAGGTAATTATGATTTGGTTGCCATAACAGCTTGTCCCACAGGAATTGCACACACTTACATGGCTGCAGAACAATTAAAGAAAAAAGCTCTTGAAATGGGACTAAAAATTAAAATTGAAACACAAGGTACAGAAGGACCAAGAAATATTTTAACTGAAGATGAAATTAAAAATTCCAAGGGTGTTCTGTTGGCTATTGATCGAGCTATTGATTTAGATAGATTTTTTAATCATTCAAATATAATAGAAACCACAACAAGAAAAGTAATCAAAAATCCCGAACTTGAAATAAATAATATCCTAGAAAAAAAGGGTAAAAAATTGAAGGGATCATCATCAAATGACGGAGGAGAAAATTTAGCAGGATTTAATTTTGATAATTTCGGAAAAAGAACTTTTAAAGCTTTGTTAACTGGAATATCATACATGTTACCTTTTGTTATATTCGGAGGTATTATGATTGCCATTGCATTCATAATAGATATTCCTAATGCTGGTGATAAAAACTTTGGTACTGTCAATGATGTTGCTTACTGATTCAAAACATTAGGAGGAATTTCATTCAATATGATGGTTCCAATGTTGGGTGCATATATTACATATGCTTTAGTTGGTAAAGTAGGTTTACTTCCTGGTTTTATAACTGGTTTTATGGCAGCGGGATCATTTCTATTTAGAGACGAAGGATGATTTGGAACACCAGCATCATCTTCAGGTTTCTTTGGAGCAATAGGTGGTGGTATACTATCTGCGGCATTAATTATATTAATGATGAAATATATTGTCTCTAAAATGCCCAAAAGTTTAAATGGAATTATGCAAATATTGATTGTTCCTTTTCTTGGAACACTAATAATAGTTTCATTATTCTGAATAATTAATATTCCACTTTTATATTTAAATTTAGGATTTAGTTTATTTTTAGATATCTTCCAAGGTAATAATAATTTAGCAATTATATTAGGTTTAATTGTTGGAATTATGATGGCTAGTGATATGGGTGGCCCAATAAATAAAGCTGCATATGTCTTTGCAACAGCAACAATTAGTGAAAGTGGTGGAGAAGGAACATATGTAATGGCTTCAGTAATGGCTGCAGGAATGGTTCCACCACTGGGGATAGCAATTTCAACTGCATTCAGTAGAAATATTTGAACAAAGGAAGAAAGAGAAGCAGGATTAGCAAATTGAATAATGGGAATTAGTTTTATAACTGAAGGTGCAATTCCATTTGCAGCGAAGAATCCAAAAGTAATTATTCCATCTTCAATGATTGGGGCAGCAACAGCAGGAATGATTTCAGCAGCATTTGGAATTACACTGGCGGCTCCTCATGGTGGAATATTCGTTTTTGCACTTGTTAAATCAACTTTATTTACAGAGCCTGGTCTTTCAATAGGTCTAGGTATCCTATTCTATTCAATTTCAATAATCATTGGATCATTAGTTTCTGCTGTAATGATTTACTTATTAACAAAACTATTTGATAAAAATAAGAAAGGAATCGGTATCAATTATAGAATTAAAAATAAAAAATCAAATCATTCAAAAAAAACAGATTCAAAAGCTAACATGATAAAAATATTGAAAAATAAAATAAAATTTATGCAAATAAGAGATAAAATAAAATTATGTTTTATACAATAACTTTCTCACCTGCAATTGATTTATTAATTGAAACCGAACAACAATTTGATAGAAACGGTTTAACTAGATATGATAATTCGTCTTTATTTCCTGGTGGAAAAGGAATAAATGCATCTATTGTCATGAAGCGCCTCGGATTTGAAACAACAGCAATTACTTTTATGAAAGGTACTATGACTAAAATTATCGAAAGAGGATTAGAGGATGAAAAAATAAAATTAATATCAATACCTAGTGAAAATAACATTAGGATTAACGTTCAATTCAATAACCAAGTTAACACATTTGAGTTAAATGGACCAGCTTCAATAATAAGCAAATCTTCAGAAGAGAAATTGTTAAAGTTAATTAAAGAATTTAATAAAGATGATGTTGTTTTCATTATGGGTAAATCTGATATGGTTTTTGTGGAAAAAATAGTTAGAGAATTAAGTGCTTTGAATATTAAGTTTGTTTTGGACATTGATTCAAAAGAAGTTTTAAACCTACTAAAATACAAACCATTTGCAATTAAACCTAATTTAATAGAATTACAAACTCTAATGAATACTAAAATTAAGAACGATAAGGATATTATTAAATCTGGCAAGGAATTAATTAAATTGGGTTTAAAAAATTTATTAGTTTCGTGTGCAGGAAATGGTTCCTTCTTTATAAATAAAGATGTCGTCTTAAAAATTGAAACACCTGTTTTGAAAATAATAAATTCATCAGGCGCAGGAGATAGTATGTTAGCAACTTTTGTAGCAAATTACATTAATACAAATGATATTGAAAAATCTTTTATATTAGGAAATGCTGCAGGTATGGCAACAGTGCATTCAAAATGATTAGCTTCTAATGAAATGATTCAACACTTTAAAAATGATCTAAAAATAATAAGAATAAAAGAATAATAAAACAAGGTTTTGAAACCTTGTTTTTTATTATAATTAAATTTCGTATTTTTCAGGATGCTTTTTCTTCATTGATTCAATAAATTCTTTTTTCGGTAAGTGACCAAATTTAATCATTAATTCAAAACACTCTTCATATTCTTTTCATGCTCAATCAGCATTTTCAAAGCCAGGAACTTTTGTAATTCCTTCTCTTTTTCAATTCTTATAAGTCTTGAAAAAGAACTCTGTTTCTTCTAGTCAATCTTTGTCCAACTCTTCTAATGAATTAATATGATCTAATCTATAATCATCATTATGTACAGCAATTAATTTAGTATCAGTTTCTCCATCATCAATCATTCTCATTGCTCCGACAATCCTTGCATTTAATTGCACACCTGGAAGAAATTTTTCTTGTGAATAAACCAACAC
>JAGUQV010000029.1 GCA_030154525.1 Mycoplasmataceae bacterium
ACAAAGAAAGTTTGATCAAAAATAAAACTGCTTCAGAAGCTAAAGTAGCAATTGATAATGATTCAAGTCAATTAGATAATTATTACTCTAAAATTGAGTTGTCAAAAGGCTTTACCTATTCATATAAAAGCTCTGAAGTTGTAACAACAACTCTTAAAGTAATAGTTACCATCAAAGAATCATCAACAAACAAAACAATTGATGCTATCGTTAATATCACAGGATTTTCATCTCCTTCTAATATTGAATTTGATAAAGGCGGACAAACTCTAGAAGGTCTTAATGTTTCTAAATATTTAATTTTAGTCAATTCTTTAAATTTAGATAAGTCAACCACAATATCATCCTTAACAAATACATCTTTAACAGACAAACTTAAATTAAAACCTGAATTTTCAAATTTAAGTTTAGTCATTTTGGAACAAAGCAGCGAAAGAGTTGGCAGTCTTTATCTAAGATTATCAGGAAAATATAATAATATTGAACAAAATGGAGAAATTATAATTAATAACTTTTTCACATTTGATAAAGCAGAAAATTATAATACAGAAAACTTATATATAAATAAAAGTTTATATTTTGAAAATTTACAAACTGCAAGTCAAGTTAATTCTTGAACAGAAGCTGATTGAATTAAATATATTGAAAAATTAAATATATGAAGCAGTAATGATTCCTCAAGTAAATTTACAATAAATGTCTTTGATATGATAAAACACAATAGAATAGAATCTTTAGTTTTTGATCAAAATAATAAAACCTTCAAAAGTTCTTTATCATTTAAAAAATATGATTTAGCAACCAATGCATGAATTATTGATGGCAATAAGAAAAATCTTACTTTTAAAATTAATAATGATATATTTGAAAAATTTATACCAAATCAAGTTGATGCTAAAACTTACATATTAAATAACCTGATACTAACAAACGAAAACACTTGAAAACAACAGTATCCATCATTTTATTTTAGAGAATTTCATGGAGGTTTATCAAGAATGGATCAATA
This sequence comes from Mycoplasmataceae bacterium, assembly GCA_030154525.1. Lineage (GTDB taxonomy): Bacteria > Bacillota_I > Bacilli_A > Mycoplasmatales > Metamycoplasmataceae > UBA710. Next base: position 1,010 of record JAGUQV010000029.1, read on the forward strand.
TTTTGCTTTTCCTAATGGAATGATTGATACTTATTTTCCAACCCAAGAACCACTATACATTGAAACCACAAATATAAACTTGACCGATGATTTTGCAGGAACCTTTACGTTAAATATAAAACTAGTAGATCCGCAAAATGAATTTGATAGCACATTTATAAGAGAATTTCAATTAACAGGACTAAAAACAATTGAGAATGTCTTTAGTAGTAATGTCGATAAAGAAATTGTAGGTAACTTTGACCAAAAAGAACTTAGAAGAATAGCGAGAGATATTAAAATTGACATATTAAAAGCAATGGCCATCAAAGAAACAAAATCAATTCCTAATTTGAGATACTTCAACTCTTTATTTGAATATATCCTTTTAGTTGTGTATGAAGATAAAGTTGATCCAAACTTCCTAGACACTTTAGGTAATTTGTATAGTAGAGGGATTAAGTTTACTCTTTTGGGACAAGAATTACGGGACTCTTTTGGAAGAACTGGTTTATTTAATTTGAAAGCAGGAACTCCTTTTGGAATTAAGTATATTGGAATTGATTATTTAAGTACGGATAAAATAACAACTGTGAAAAGAGTAAGCAATGAGATTTGAGACGTTAGAACAGAGTTCAAATATACTATCCGATTATTTGATAAGGAAATAGAAAGAGTTGGTGTTTTAATATCAACAATGTCTGAAGCTGATTGATTGTAAAATGATATATTTATAATTAAAAATATTAATAAATAAAGTTCTTTTCCTTGTTATTTGAAACTATATCAGTTTGTTTAAGGCTTCATGATCTATCTCTTTTTGCATTGTCGGTGTGGCTAATATCAAATCAATTTTTGAATCAATATTATCTAATCTCTTATCAATGCCGTCAAATCTCTTATCAATATCATCAAATTTCTTATTCATATCATCAAATCTCTTATTAAAAAATTCTAGTAATTCATTATTTGTGATTTTTTTAGGTTGTCCCATAATTAGTTTCCCTTCAAAAGTTCCAGAGATATCTCCATTTTTTAATTCTACTTGATTAATAACAACATCATGATTTTTTCAAGCATTTTTAATTTTGTTGATTCCTTTTATTG